>JALSQY010000075.1 GCA_026985035.1 Methylothermaceae bacterium | reverse complement strand
AAACTTTCGGCATCATCCGGGCATTCTCCCCAACCGGTGAACCGCACCAATGATGCCGCTTCCCAGGTTCTGCGGACAACGTTACGAACCCAATCCCTGTCACGCTGAGGCGCGGCTTCTGGATTCAACCAACAAACCGGGATGCGGGTGATGCCATCACTCGATTTTGGCCAGATCGCCGACAGATACGCATACCCTTTCATTAGCCGGGGTGGCTGAGCAGCTTGCGGGGAAGCGCAAAAAAACAAAACAGACAAAACCAGTAATGAATAAACGCGTTGAATTCTCATTACTCCCTCCTTTCCTTGTTGATTATTCCACGCGCTTCGCATTATGTTTCATGGGGAGGGGGGGATGTCAAGCAAAAAAATCGGTATCCTTCCCTCACCGCGCTAGGCGGCGATGGTTTTGCAAAAACACATCAGGCCCTTTTCCGATATAATCTCAATAATTTTCCCAGCGGTAATTGACCCTATGACCCAATTTCAACCCAAAGCGGTAGCCCTGATCTCCGGCGGACTGGATTCCATGCTGGCGGCCAAAGTCGTGATGGAACAAGGCGTGCATGTGGAAGGCATCAATTTTTACACCGGTTTTTGCGTCGAGGGCCATACCCACGCCATCCGTAAAAAAGACCGCAACAAGCCCAAACGCAATAATGCCCTCTGGGTGGCGGAGCAGCTGGGTATCAAGCTCCATATCGTCGATGTCATCGAAGAATACAAAGATGTCCTGACCAATCCCAGGCACGGTTATGGCGCCAACCTAAACCCTTGCCTGGATTGCAAGATTTTCATGGTGGGCAAGGCCAAGCAGTGGATACAAGACAATGGCTTTGACTTTATCATCACCGGCGAGGTGATCGGCCAGCGGCCCAAATCCCAACGCAAGGAAACCATGCCCATTGTGGCCCGGGAATCGGGTGCCGACGACCGGCTGCTCAGGCCCTTGTGCGCAAAAAATCTACCGCCCACGCTCCCCGAGCGGGAAGGCTGGGTGGACCGGGAAAAACTCTATGACTTTTCCGGACGCACTCGCAAGCCGCAAATGGCCCTGGCCAAACAATTTGGCTTGGTGGATTACGCCCAGCCCGCCGGTGGCTGCTGCTTTTTGACCGACGAAAACTATTCCCGCAAACTTTCCGACCTCTGGCAAGCCCGGGGCGAAAAACAATACGAGCTGGACGACATCATGTTATTAAAAGTGGGCCGGCACATCCGCCCGGCGCCTCACTTCAAACTCATTGTCGCCCGGGAAGAAGGGGAAGGCAGATTCCTGCAAGGGTATAAAAACCGCTTCACTCACCTGCAACCGGTCAGTCACGGAGGACCGCTGACATTGATTGACGGCAAGCCCTCGGAACAGGATCTGGAATTGGCGGCCCGCATTCTCGCCCGCTACAGTCAGGGACGCGACGCAGAAATGGTGGAGGTGGAAGCCACCCAGGCCGGCCAAAGCCGGTTTTTCAAAGTCCCTCCCATGAAACCCCACGAAATCCCCGCCGAATGGATGCTGTAACCCCCCACCGGGTGGATGCCCGGGGCCTGCTTTGTCCCCTGCCGGTGATTCGCCTCCAGGATGCGGCCAAAACCTTGCCGCCAAACAGCTTGGTGGAACTGATTGGCACCGATCCCGGGATTTTGAACGACGTTCCGGCCTGGTGCAGAATCAACGGCCATCAAATACTAGAAAGCCGCGAGGAAAACGGCGAATTTCATGTCTTGTTGAAACTGGGCGAATGAGCAGCAACCGGGCCGAATTACTAAAAGCCAAACAGCGCGTTACCCTGATAGGCGGCATTGCCAATCTGTTTTTGGCCATGGGAAAAGTCGTCGCGGGGTATTACGGCCACTCCCAGTCTCTGATTGTCGATGGCATCCATTCGTTTTCCGATCTCGCCACCGATGCCTTGATACTCCTTACTTTCAAACTCTCCGGCCAAAGCGCCGACGAATCCCACCCTTATGGCCACGGCCGCTTCGAAACCATCGCCACCGTCATTCTCGGTTTTTTCCTGGCCGGACTGGCCGGCGGCATTATCTGGGACGCCGCCCAGCGGCTCCAGGGTGAAGCGCCCCTGTGGATGCCTCACCCCTGGGCTTTGATTGCCGCTGGCGCCTCCATTCTCGTCAAGGAGGGTCTGTATCATTACACTGTTCATATCGCTCACCGGACCCGCTCCAAATTATTGCGCGCCAACGCCTGGCACCACCGCAGCGACGCCATTTCTTCCATTGTCGTGGTCATCGGGGTGGCTGGCACGCTCTATGGCTATCAATTCGCCGATGCGGTAGCGGCTATTGTAGTGGGCTTGATGATTGCAAAAATTGGCCTGGGCCTGGTCATTGAAAGCACGCGGGAACTGGTGGATACCGCACTGCCCAGCCACCGCGTGCAACAGATCCGCCAGGCCATCATGGAATCGGAAGGGGTGGAATCCTTGCATTCCCTGCGCACCCGGCAAATGGCAGGAGAAGCGTTAGTGGATGTTCATATCCAGGTGCCCCCGGAAATTTCTGTCTCCGAGGGACATGCCATTGCCGACCGGGTACGCGACAAACTCCTGGAAGAGTTCGAAGAAATCAGCGATGTGACGGTCCATATCGATGCCGAACTCGACCTGGAACAAAGCCCATCGAGCAAATTGCCCTTGCGTAACGAGGTATTGAAACAACTCTGTCAGGCGTGGTCTCATCTGCCCTACGGCAAGCAAATCACAAAACTCATGCTGCACTATCTCGAGGGCCGTATTCGTGTTGAAGTCTTCCTGCCGCTCTCGGTCATCACCCCCGACAGGCCCGCCGACAAAATCATCCAGCAATTGCGCGATGCCGTGAAACAGTATAAATTTATCGATTTGGTTCAAGTTTACTTTATGGCGGAAGAGCAAAATAGCACCAAATCAGTGCAAAATGCACCGGAAAATACCGCTCGCACTCAATAAAGCACCTATGAACCGATCGAAAAAGAGCCGGCACCCGCGGCATAATAATTGCTATCAATTCCAATTAACGGAAATGATCGATCTTAAAACAATGAGGAGATAACCTATGTCCGTTGACAAAGTTTTTGAAATAATAAAAGACAAAGAAATCGAATTCGTCGATTTGCGCTTTGCCGATACCCGCGGCAAGGAACAGCATGTCACTGTCCCCGCCCACACCATCGACGAAGACTTCTTCGAAAACGGCAAAATGTTCGATGGTTCTTCCATCGCCGGCTGGAAAAGCATCAACGAATCGGACATGATCTTGATGCCGGAAGCGGAAACCGCCGTGGTGGACCCTTTCTACGAAGCGCCTACCTTGATTATCCGCTGCGATATTGTCGAACCCTCCACCATGGAAGGCTATGAGCGCTGCCCCCGCTCTCTGGCCAAGCGCGCCGAGGCTTACATGAAATCGACCGGCATCGCCGATACCGCATATTTTGGGCCGGAGAACGAATTCTTCGTCTTTGACGACGTGCGTTGGGCCGCCGACATCCACCGCTGCTTCTATGAAGTCGATTCATCCGAAGCCACCTGGAATACCGAAAAAGTCTATGAAGAAGGCAATATCGGCCACCGCCCCGGCCTGAAGGGCGGCTACTTCCCGGTACCGCCAGTGGATTCTCTCCAGGACATGCGCTCGGCCATGTGTGAAACTCTGGAGGAAATGGGCGTCACCACCGAAGTCCATCACCACGAAGTCGCCACCGCAGGGCAATGTGAAATCGGCTGCAAGTTCAACACACTGGTGAAGAAAGCCGACGAAGTCTTAACTCTCAAGTATGTGGTCATGAACGTGGCCCACGCTTTTGGCAAAACCGCCACCTTCATGCCCAAACCGTTGGTTGGGGATAACGGCAACGGCATGCACGTCCATCAATCCTTGTCCAAAGACGGCCAAAATGTCTTCACCGGCGACTTATACGGCGGCCTGTCGGAAACCGCCCTGTTCTATATCGGCGGCATCTTGAAACACGCCAAGGCGCTGAACGCCTTCACCAATGCTTCCACCAACAGCTACAAGCGTCTGGTGCCCGGCTTTGAAGCACCGGTGATGCTGGCTTACTCCGCCCGTAACCGTTCCGCTTCCATCCGTGTGCCTTTTATCGCCAACCCCAAGGCGCGCCGGATTGAAGTCCGCTTCCCCGACTCCACCGCCAATCCTTATTTCGCGTTTGCGGCCATGTTGATGGCGGGTCTGGACGGCATCCAGAACAAGATCCATCCAGGCGATGCCATGGACAAGGATCTTTACGATCTGCCGCCTGAAGAAGAAAAAGCCATCCCCAAAGTATGCTTCTCTTTCGATGAAGCGTTGCAAGCTTTGAGTGACGACCGCGACTTCCTCAAGGCTGGAGGGGTTTTCACCGACGATATGATCGACGCCTATATCGATCTTCGCACCGAGGAAATCACCCGCCTGCGGATGAGCACTCACCCGGTGGAATTAGATATGTACTACAGCCTCTGATTTAACTAGAATCAAGGTGGTTTACACAAAAAAGCCCCGGGAAACCGGGGCTTTTTTGTGTCTCAGACAAATAATCCAACTATCCCGGATTCTTATGTTCTACCAGAACAATCTATTGCCACTAGCGACTGTTCCTACAAGCCTAGATAATTGGGAAACGACGAACCAGCCCTTGGATTCATGGGCTTTTTTATCCAAGGGAAAACAGAATTGGAGGCGGCGGTCGGAATCGAACCGGCGTACACGGCTTTGCAGGCCGCTGCATAACCACTCTGCCACGCCGCCTTGAAGGAAAGAAAAAAGCCGCAACGGGGCGGCCTTGAATACTTGGAGCGGGAAACGGGATTCGAACCCGCGACCCCAACCTTGGCAAGGTTGTGCTCTACCAACTGAGCTATTCCCGCGCTG
>JALSQY010000074.1 GCA_026985035.1 Methylothermaceae bacterium | reverse complement strand
CCGGGCGCAGTTGCGCAAAATCTGCCGGTTCAACCCATCCCTCCAACCCGACCCGCAGCGTTACACCATCCGCCATGCGCACATGGCTGGCCATATAAAGCTGCCCGTCAGAGGTGGTGCGAGTGCCCGGATCAATACCAATCCCAACGCGGGATTCCATGCGCCACAAATCATCTTTGCGCACCAGTTGATCCTTTGTCGGAACCTTGCCTTGCAAAATCGCCTTCATACCTTCCAGGGTCAGCCAGCGGTCAGATATGGTTTTGAGGCCTTGCAGCTCTGTATTCATTGCCGAGGGCAACATAACCTCATCGATATCACAGGCATAGGAACCGGACGGAGCCAGAAAGGTCAGCGCCTTTTTCCCTGCACTATCGTCGCCCTCTACCAGATGCAACGGGGCGGGTAACACCGGCTTTTTATCGCACATTAGTTGCGGCGCACTAAATCGCAGCGGGCCGAGTGTGTTCGGGATTTGCCAATTGGTGCCCGAGCCAAGCCTTGTCTTGTCCCAGTCATCTTTCCGGCCACCCAGACTTTGCCAAAGCATCGCCCGCAAAGCGCCGACCAGCGTAGGAGGATGAGGTGGAAAAACGCTGGCCGCCTCGCTTGCGCCGGCATCATTTTGGTTGAAGGGCCGCCCGTCGCGAAACATTAGCGTATCGGCGGCGTCGATATCAAAGCTGATTTCCCTCATGGTGAGCGCTCCTTATCCGTGGGCCGTAAATCCCATTTCCCTTCGACCGATAGAAACCGCGCCACCAAGGCGGCATTGAAATCATACGAACTGCTTGTCTGTGCAGTGCCAATGGCCATTATCCGATCAACGGCCCCGTTAACATCCATGTGTACAAGCGCGGCTTGGTTGAACTGCTTTTTGTATTCCGCGGTGACCAGCGCGCGGATCAATGTGATGTCTTCACTAAGCACCTGCCCAGTCTCGCCTTCGCTGACTTTGTGGCCGGTATCAAACAGGGGCGCATAGCGTTCGCGCAGATTATAGAAAAAGCTCGACGAATAGTCGCTTTTGCTTTTTGCAATCTGCAGCATAGCCGGTATCGCGTCGCCATCCCATTTGGTCACCCAGTCAGAGGCAATGCCGCCGGGCTTCATCACGGCAATAGCAAGGCTGTCACGACCGTTTTTATCTTTGGCAATATCATCCAGATAGTGATGCGCTTGGGCAAGCACTGCGCGCAAAGGGATTTTGTATTGGGCAAACACCAAAGCACCTGACAGAGTAAAAGCATTGCCTTCGGCATTGGCAAATGCATTCTGGTATTTCTTGCGCAATGCTTGAGCCGCATCAATGGCGCTATCCACAGGCACGAGCGCCAGAACATCGTCCCCACCGGCATAGATGAGCACGCCGTTGGCGGGGTTTTTAACAACACCAGTGGGGGCAAAATAATCTTTTACCGACTGGGTGAACTGCGACAATCCTTTGCTGATGTCTCCGGCTTGGTCTGAAATTCGCGCCCCGATCCGGTCGCCATCCATAACCAAAACCGCGTAAAATTCACTTGCCATTCCGCCCAGTTTTTCTTGCACCGCCTTAAGGCCTTTTGAGAGTCGTTCTCGCGCCGTCCCAGCATCCCCATTTAGCCCATCAGCAGGCCATGCTTTGATCCCGTCCTGGTGCATCAAATGCCCGTCCAACTTGAAAAATTCGTGTTCTGGCAGGTTGAAATGCCTGGTATGGTATTCACCCATATAGCCTTGGGAGAGGGCTGAACCGGCAATACTCCAATAAT
This sequence comes from Methylothermaceae bacterium, assembly GCA_026985035.1. Taxonomy (GTDB): domain Bacteria; phylum Pseudomonadota; class Gammaproteobacteria; order Methylococcales; family Methylothermaceae; genus Methylohalobius. Next base: position 3,174 of record JALSQY010000074.1, on the reverse strand, counting down.
CCCCCAGAACCTCTTTGGGGAGGTTCTGAGCTGTCTTCAACCATGGCGTAGCCGCGATAAAACTAACCGAAGGCCAATGCTGGATGACATCGCTGCCTTCTGCGGGCGTCCATCCGATCACATCTTTGGCAATCAGGGGAAACAGGCGTTTGATCAGGGCGATCGCGCACAGGCGCTCGTCTTCTTTCAGGTCCAGCGCGCTGATGCCGTCTCTTTCCGTCAATTTTTTCCAAAATTTCTTCTGGCGGCTTCCCCCGCCGATCCGGGGATGGCCGGACAACTCCTGAAAACGGCCCATGAGGCGGCATTTATCGCCCGGCTCGTCCGGCGGAAAAGCGGTGCGCCAGTTTTTACGCAGATCAAGCCATTGGCCATCATTCTTCGCCCCTTCGCCGGTAACCCAGTTCATTTCCCAAAAGTGTTTTGTCTGGCGTGACCAGATGTGCCGTGTTTCGTTGCCATGTTCGGCAACATCCGCGACAAACCGATCCCAAACCTTTTGGTGAAGCGCCTCCCAGGCCTCGCTGATCGCCAGTTCGCAAATCGCGCCGGCCTCTCCCTTAACTCCGTCAATGTTCGCTTTAAACCGATTAGGCAAAGAGCCGATATAGGCGCTGCCTTTGCCCGTCAGGATTGCGGTGAACAATTCGTCGTCACCAACTTTGGGAAACACGATAGTTCCACCCGCGTTTTTCAAAGCGACCATCGCCTTGCCAGACAGCCACGACAGTAAAAACGACCCCGCCCAGAGATCGCGGGTCCTACGGGCATCACTGATAAACCCCTGAACAGGGCCGAGGGTGAAATGCAGGATGCGGGAACTCATGACAGCACGCTTTCGTTGGGGAAGTAGGCGGGGTTTGCATGTGCCCCTGTTGTGCGAACACCATTCAGAAAATTTGTGATGGTGTCAGGTTCAAAATGGTAGTCTTTTGTATCTTTGTTAACTGTTATCGTTGGGTTTTCGAGAAACAGCGTTGGGAAATAACTGGCTACTGCAAAACACCGGCCATCGGATAGTTTATGAATATGGAATATTAAGGGGCTGCCACGCCGATCACTTTCGCTCGTAGCAGCCTCGACGTTCATTTTCAAATTACTACCGTTACTTGCCCCTCCCTTGGAAAAATAGTTGTGCGGCAATCCAAACGCCGCGCGTTTTGGGAGTGAGGCCGTAGAGTGCATTTGCCCCGCCTTATCCTTGAACCGACCCTTTGTTGGGCGTCCCTGGCCAGACTTGAACCAATCATGGTCCGCTTGGAAATTCATTTCGCTATCCTGCCCGCCGACCTTGCCGTTATGTCCCCAAGCGCGATATCGTTGAAACCCTTCACCCAGATCATTCAAAACGGTCAACGCATTGGCATTCTGGACGGTTCCAACCCTGATGTCCGTCTCTTTGGCAAAAGCAGTCAAAAGAAATCGCGCCCCTATCTGATCCCGTGCGGCCTTTCCGATAAGGCGATTTAGTTCCTCAATATAACCTTCGAGTGTGGTTGGGGCCACCCATTCTTCGGCACCATTCAGAGACAGCAATGCCACCGATCCCCACCCGCGGCGCTTGCGCGCGCCAAGTCCACCGATCAGACCAAGAGCCTTCAATGCTGGAACGACATTCTGGACAACATCAACATCATCCGCACCATCAGCGACAATGCTCTTGCGAAATATTAGGGAAACTTTGAAATTTCCACTGCGAAAACACGAATGTGATAGCTTGCCAGCGTCTGCACCAAACGCGCCCATTAAGCCATATCCCAAATAACGTGTGCCCTCTCCGACCGGCTCGCCACTTTCACCGTTAAGCACCTGACCTTGATTGCATTTCTGCAATACTGGCCGAGGGTCAACTTTCAACAAAACCGCGCTCTGCCCGTGTTTACCCCCCCCAAACAGCGCTTGCTCGCGGGTCTGCATCGCCGTGAGTGCATCGGTCAGATTGCCACCACTTTCCTGAACAAAACTGGCATAGTTCAATGCCCGCCACCAAAAAACCAGCGCACCTTTTATGCTGGCCTCTCGAATGCCGGCCGCCTCTTGGTCTGCATCGCCCAAAAACATAGGCGTAACTATTTCAAATCGGGCTACAACGTTCTTTGGCAAAGTCATTAATAATATCCTAGAACAACAGCTCTCTATATATATGCCAATCTAGGCAAACAACCATACAATGCAAGATATTCCCATTTGCACCTGCCGCATCCGGGACAGTCGATGCGCCTGTTTCGGGCGGTATCCGCGCAAACCTTTGTTGCGCCCCACCTCGCGACTGACGGTTGATTTGTCCCTGCCAATCCGGGAGGCAATGGCGGCTTGACTGAAACCGGCTTTATTCAAAGCGTAAATTTCGATACGTTCTTCCTCAGTGAGACGGTGATAGGCGCGCATGTGTATTCCTTAACTTTTGACGGTCGGGACACCCGGGCATCGCTGCCTTGCGTCCTATACCGCAGGTTAAGTTGCACTGGAGAATGGAATCCGCGGAGGATACAATCCTTATTAGACATAGCGGTTCTGTTTTCAACCGCTCAATTCTTCCCCTTGGCAAATCCCGCGCCTACCAGCACGTCACCGCGCCCTATGCATTGGCCGGCAAGCGGCCTTGCGCACGGAACCCGTCAGCCCTGATCTTCTTGCATCAATAGCCCCTGCCCCGTCATAAATGCCGGGTCAGGCGCTTTGGCTGCATGGTCGTCCAGGGCCGCCGGTTTCCGCCCATGCGGGTAACGCTCGCTTTTGCGGCGCCGGATCGCAGATCCTTTGCCCATCCTTGTTGGTCCCTCGGGGTTCGGACGAGCCGAACGCCGCTTCGGGACGTGCTTGGGGGCCTTGCCCCCTGGCGCGCGCAAGGAAAATAGACGGGGCCGTGTCCTCGCGCTGGCGCGCTGCGGGCCGCACCAAACCCCCCGTCGATTTTCCTTGCCCTTGCACCCCCCACTCTCGCCGAGGGGTAGAGTTTCAGAGAGGCGCGCTAAAGCGCTTTTCAGAAACTCGCCACCATTGGGAAAACACCTCAAGGGGCAGCACCACAAAAAGGAGGTCCGATTATGGACGTAGCAACAGACCAAAGCGAGCAAGACCGCATTGCCGCTGTTATTGCCGAGCAGAATGACCGGTTTCGCAAAACATGGGGGGCGGATTTTACCGTGCCGGGGCGCATTGTCATGACGCGGG
>JALSQY010000073.1 GCA_026985035.1 Methylothermaceae bacterium | reverse complement strand
GTGTCCAGGTCGTGTTTATCGGGGTCCGGTTCGAAGCGTTCGATATAGATTCTCAACGTGGCGCCTTCGGTGCCTGTTCCCGATAGACGAAACACCAGCCGCGCTTCGGGTTCGAAGCCGATTCGTAAGCCTTGTCCCGTTGTCACGCTGCCATCGACGGGATCGGTGTAGCTGAATTCGTCCGCCAGCACCACTTGATAATTTCCAAATTGGCGGCCCGGGAGGGACGGCAATTGTTCCCGCAGGTGCGCCATAACGCCTTCGGCAGCCTGAGTTTCGACTGCTTCGTAGTCGTGCCGGGAATAATAATGGCGTCCGAAATGGCGCCAGTGCGCCTGGACTATCGTGGCGACCGGCTGCTCTTTCTCCACCAAAATATTGAGCCAGAACAGGACAGCCCATAAGCCGTCTTTTTCCCGGACATGATTGGAACCGGTGCCGAAGCTTTCCTCGCCGCACAAAGTGATTTTCCCGGCGTCGAGCAGGTTGCCAAAAAACTTCCAGCCCGTTGGGGTTTCGAAACAAGGGATGCCGAATTCCTTGGCTACTCGGTCAACGGCGCGGCTGGTGGGCATGGAACGGGCGACACCGCTCAGCCCTTGAGCGTAGCCTGGAACGAGTCGAGCGTTGGCCGCCAGAAGCGCCAAACTATCGCTGGGCGTGACAAAGAAATCCGCGCCCAGAATCATATTGCGATCGCCATCGCCATCAGAAGCGGCGCCCAAGGTGGGCGCATCGGGTCCCTGCATCTTTTCTACCAGTTCTTTGGCATAGGCCAGATTAGGATCGGGGTGGCCGCCACCGAAATCCTCTTGGGGAACACCATTGATGACTGACCCTTGAGGCGCGCCGAGCTGATCTTCCAGAATCCTTTTGGCATAGGGGCCGGTAATGGCATGCATGGCATCGAAACAAATGCTTACCTTGCCTGTGGTCAAGGCACTTCGCATCTTGTCGAAGTCAAAAAGCTGCGCCATCAGTTCTGCGTAGTCGTCCACAGGATCGATGATAGTGATTTGAGCGTTACCGATTCTGAGTTGTTGCCGCCGGTCCAGGTCGATATCGTCGATCCGGGCGATTTTGTATTCGGTAATTTCTTTGCTGTGTTGATAAAAGGCTTCTGTATAACTTTCAGGCGCGGGACCGCCGTTGGCAATATTGTATTTGATGCCGAAATCTCCTCCGGGTCCGCCTGGATTGTGGCTGGCGGAAAGAATGATGCCGCCGAGGGCCTGGTTTTTGCGGATCAAGTTGGACGCCGCCGGCGTGGAAAGCAAGCCGCCTTGGCCAATCAAAAGCGCGCCGAAATCATTGGCGATGGCCATCTTGATAATGGTTTGCAGAGCCTGGCGGTTAAAATATCGCCCGTCTCCGCCCAAGACCAGGGTTTTGCCCGCGTGGTCCGGCAGGCAATCGAAGATGGATTGGACAAAGTTTTCCAGGTAATTGGGTTGTTCAAGAAAAACCCTGGTTTTTTTGCGCAGGCCGGAAGTGCCGGGTTTTTGATCTTGGTAAGGCGTGGTTTTACGTGTTTCGATTTGCATGGCCTCAATACCCGTTTCGTTTTTTTGTATATTATTTAAGGAGACGCTGAATAATGCATCCATGAATGCTCAGCATCTGGGTACATCCTCGTACCCCAGGAAGTATCGATTTACTCAATACTTTCTTAGCTGCGTCAAATCTATAGGCAAGCTGAACTAAGCAGATTATTTTTCTTCAAGTTTATCACGGCTATCGGCGGGGGCGAATGATAGAAAAAAACAAGATTTGGGGATTGGTCTTAGGGATAGTATTGTGTTGGGGAGGCTGGGTTGATGCTAATGAAGAAATCTGGTTATTGGTAGATACCAAGTCACTGCGGCTTTATGTTAAACGGGGTGAAAAGGATCTGGCGGTTTTTGATAATATTTCCATCGGCCGCAGGGGGGTCACCCAGCAAAAGCGCCAAGGAGACAACAAAACTCCGGTAGGGGAATTTCACATTGGCTGGATTAAAGAGAACAGCCGTTATCATCGTTTTTTTGGCTTGAATTATCCAACCATACCGTTTGTTAAATACGGACAAAGCGCCGGGCTGATTGACGATCAGACTTTCCGTTCTCTGCTCAAAGCGAATTTCGAGGAGGTTGTGCCGCCACAGAATACCCCCTTGGGAGGGTATATCGGCATCCACGGCCTGGGCCAGGCTGATGAGAGAATCCACGGTTTGTTTAACTGGACCCGGGGTTGCATTGCTTTAACCAATGAGCAAATTGACCAACTCAGCCGATGGGTTGAAGAAGGGACAAGGGTGGTTATCCGTTAGAATCCGTTGCTTTTTTTGACTTGTAAATGCTATTTGTGTGATGATTAAACTCTCTGTTGTGCCACTCAAGAAAAAGGATGGAACCATGTTCAAAACAATCGTAAAAATTTCTACCGTTCTCGCTGTTGCAGGGGTTGTGACCGGCTGTGCTTCTGCCCATAAACATGAGGAAATGCATTCCAAGCTTTCCGCGCTGGAATCGCGCTTAAATAGCGTCGAGCAGACTTCTCAACAAGCCTTGGCGGAAGCCCGCGGGGCTCATGAGCATTTCCATCAGCTGGAAAAACAAACGGCGGAAAATGCCAGCCAGTTAGAGGCCATCAACGCCAAGCTGGATCGTTTATTCCATAAATCCATGATGAAATGAACGCCAAAAATTTCTATTGATTCCAAATAAGCCCCTTTTTGGGGCTTATTTTTTGGCCGTGGAAACCCGGGCCAGCAAAGGCTGAAACGGGCTTTTTGATATTTTGACCGGGATACCTTGTTGTTTCTGCAGTGCCTGTTTTAAAGCCGCACCATCGATCTGAATGGCGGGAAACTGACCAATCTTTTTTTCAATTAAAGCCAATGCGTGTTCCAGCATGGCTTCATAGGGTTTTGACTCTTCTTCCAGCGGCGGATGGACTTCAATGAAGAGCTCGCCAGCGAACCAACCCACCTTGATAGGTTGGTTGACCAGGGTCACTGGCGTACCTACCTTAATTTCAGGAAACAATCTCTCGATGTCTTCAGGATACATTCTCACGCAGCCATGGGTTACCCGCATGCCAATTCCATAAGGTTTGTTGGTGCTATGGATCAGATAGCCCGGTATCCCCAAGCGCATGGCGTAGCGGCCAAGGGGGTTGTCAGGCCCGGGCGGAACCACGTCGGGCAAGGGATCGCCTTCTGCGGCGTGTTCTTTTTTTATCGAGGCTGGCGGACGCCAACTAGGGTTTTTGACCTTGGCAACGACTCGGGTGGTTCCCAACGGGGTGGTCCAGTCCATTCGCCCGATGCTGACAGGATGAGTGATAACCTTGCGTGGTTCGCCTCGGCGGGGATCGGGATAGTAATACATGCGCATTTCGGGAATGTTGAGTACGATGCCTTGGCGCGGGGCATCCGGAAGTATAAAGCGGCTGGGAATAATGACTTTGGCGCCGGGTTTGGGCAGCCAGCGGTCAAGTTTGGCATTGACTAAAAGAATTTCATTTTGCCCTATGTCATAACGCCGGGCGATATCGAGAAGATCTTCTCCGGGTTGCACTTGGGTATACTCAAGCGCGCCGACGAGATCAACATCGGCAGGTGGCAATATAAAACTATCCGCCAGCAGTTGAGGCACCAAAAACATCCCTGCTACAAGCCATCCAATCAATCGGATCATTTTTGCCCTGATGTTCACCAAAATAGTTTTCTTGACGATAGAATAACATCGAATCTTAATGAATTTCTTAAATGAATGAATTTCAGGGAGGCATCATGAATCAAAGTGAATTCGCCAAAGCGGTTAGAGCGGCCATGGAACTCGATCCTTGGGTGAACCCCCATCGTGATCAGATTGAAGTGGAATGTTTGGGCAACGTCGTGATTTTGAAGGGCGAGGTGGCGGAAATTTCTGCCAAACGGCGCGCCAACTATTGCGCCTTGGAAGTGGAAGGCGTATCCGCCGTGGATGACAGGGTCCTTGTGCATCCAGCCGAAGAGATGGGAGATGACGAAATCCTGGATCATCTCGCCAAGGCGCTTTATGGTGACTTGGCATTTCAACACTATGGCCTGGTGACGGTCGATCACAAGGGAGAAAAAGAGATCTGGCGTCAATTGACGCCACAAGACGGAGAATTTTTACTGCATGTGGCGGATGGCGTTGTGCATCTTGAAGGACGGGTAAAGTCCTTGTGTGACCGGCGTTTGGCCGAAGTGTATGGGTGGTGGGTGCCAGGCAGCCGGAACGTTGCGAATGATCTTGCGGTTACCCCGCCCGAAGAAGACAGCGACGAACAGTTGCAGGAAGCCTTGAGGGTGGTCTTGGATGCGGATCGATTTATCGATGCGGTGGAAGTGACCTGCCTTTGTCAAAACTTCGAAGTCACTTTAACGGGGGTGGTGCCATTGCGGGAGCAGATCAAGCTGGCAGAAAACGATTGCTGGTACACGGAAGGCGTGAGAAAAGTAAACAATCAACTGGATTTGCCCTGAATGAAAATTCAGGGTCCCTGGCTATCCGGAAAGCTCATCAAGCGGTATCAACGCTTTCTGGCGGATGTGATTCTGGAAGACGGTACCCAGGTTACTGCTCATACACCCAATACGGGCTCATTGAGGGGGTGTTGTACCCCAGGCTCGAAGGTTTGGTTGCGCGATACGCAAAACCAGTCACGCAAGTATCCTTATTCCTGGGAATTGGTGGAAGCTATGCCAGGCGTATGGGTGGGGATCAATACTGGGTTAAGCAATCACCTGGTTCGGGAAGCAATCGAGAATGGGGTGATCGAGCCATTGCAAGGCTATGGACAGGTTTCAACGGAAGTGCGCTATGGCATGGAAAAGAGCCGGATTGATTTGTTGCTGGAAGAGGAAAACCGGCCGCCTTGTTATGTGGAAGTGAAGAATGTCACCCTGGTTGAGGAAAAGATTGCCCTATTTCCGGATGCCGTCACCACCCGGGGGGCCAAACACTTGCGGGAATTGATGGAAGTTGTCAGGCAGGGAGGCCGGGGTGTATTGGTGTTTTGTGTGCAGCGGGCAGATGCAATGGAAGTACGGCCAGCCGATGCTATTGACCCCGAATATGGACGAACCTTGCGGCAAGCTTTAATGGCAGGCGTGGAAGCGTACGCTTATCAAGCCAATCCAACGCCGGAAGAGATATGTCTGGATCGGCCATTGCCGGTAATTTGTCCTTGAAAACTGAATTTTCCAGAGCGTGTTAAAGCATATCTTTGTGCTCCAGGCATGGATTAAAAAAAACGCTCGCCCATTATTCTTTCTCCTTACGGCGCTCTTCCGCCAGTCTTTTCTGTATTTGAGGCGGCAGCGGATCGTAGTGGCTGAAAGTCATGGTAAAGCTGCCTTCGCCGCCGGTAATGGATTTTAAGGTGGATTCATAGTCTTGCAGTTCACTCAAGGGTGCCAGTGCGTTGATTTCCACCCAGCCATTGGCGAGCGCGTTACTGCTGTTGATCCGTCCCCGGCGGGCGGCGATATCGCCGGTGATATCGCCCATGCTGGCATTGGGCGCCGTAATGATGATCTGCATAATGGGCTCTAAAATGATTGCCTGGGCCTTTTCCACGGCATCGAAAAAGGCCTTTTTGCCAGCGGCGACGAAAGCCACCTCTTTGGAATCGACCGGGTGGTGCTTGCCGTCATACACAATGACCCGGACATCTTGCATGGGGAAGCCTGCCGCAAAGCCTTCTGCCATGGCTTGCCGCACTCCCTTTTCTACCGCGGGAATAAATTGCGAGGGAATCGCGCCGCCCACCACTTGATTGACGAATTCAAAACCCCCGCCTCGGGGCAAAGGTTCTATTTTCAGAAAGACTTCGCCAAATTGGCCCGCGCCACCGGTTTGTTTTTTGTGACGATGATGACCTTCCGCGGGGCGGGATATGGTTTCCCGGTAAGGGATACTGGGAGGGTGGGTTTCGACTTCCAGGTTGAAACGGCTTTTCATCCGTTCCAATAAGACCCGCAAATGGAGTCCTCCCAATCCCCAAAGAACGGTTTCATTGGCTTCTGGGTCGTGTGCCACCTTGGCGCTGGGATCTTCGGCCACCAGCTTGTGCAGCGCATCGGAAAGTTTCTGTTCGTCGCCCCGGCGAACCGGTTGTACGGCGACACCGACCATCGGGGTAGGCAGCTGGATGGGCTCCAAGTGGAAGAAATCTTCATCGTGGGAGTCGTGCAGCACCGCATCATAATGAATAGCCTCCACTTTGGCGACCGCGCACAGATCCCCGGGAACACCGCGCTCGATTTCCACTTGTTGCTTGCCTTGGAGTTGATAAAGGTGGCTGACCTTGAAAGGTTTGCGGCCATCCCCAATGAATAATTGGCTGTCTTTGCCAATTGCTCCCTGATGCACTCTGAAAACCCCCAATTTACCGATAAAGGGGTCGACATTGACTTTAAAGACATGGGCAATGGCGTGGGCATCATCGTCGGGTGAAACCGTCACCGGTTCGGCCTGATCCCCTTCTCCTTTGTAAAATTGGGGCGGATTGCCTTCCTTTGGATTGGGCATGAGTTTGGCCATCACTTGCAGTAATGGTTCGATGCCGGCGCCAGTCCTGGCGGAAACGAAGCAAACTGGAATCAAATGGCCTTCCCTAAGCGCCTTTTCGAAAGGATCATGGAGCTGCTCCGGTTGCAGTTCCTGGCCCTGCTCCAGGTAAATTTCCATCAAGGCTTCATCCACTTCCACAACTTGGTCCACCAAATCGGAATGGGCCTGCTCCACTGATGAAAAGTCGGTGGGCTTGCCGTCTGGCTGGAAAAAACAATCCACCACGGATTTCCCTTGATCGGCAGGTAAATTCAAAGGCAGGCACTCGTTGCCAAATGTTGTTTGCAGGGCTTGTAAAATACCGTGGGGATCAGCCTCGGGGGAGTCGATTTTGTTGATGATGATCAAACGGCAAAGCTTTCTGCTGGCGGCCACTTCCATGAGCTTTTGATCCAAGGTACTGGAACCGGTGACGGCATCTACGACCAAGGCCGCCGTGTCCACAGCGGGCAAGATACTCAAGGTGCGGCCTAGAAAATCGGGAAACCCCGGTGTATCAAGCAAATTGACCCGGGTGTGTAGATGATCGAGAAAGTAAAGTGAAGGGTCGAGGGAATGCCCTAGTTGTTTCTCTAAGGGATCAAAATCGCAGATTTGGCCGCTTTTTTGTGGGATCGTGCCGCTGGTAGCAAGCAGGGTTTCTATGAGCTGTGTCTTGCCACCACCAGCATGGCCGATGAAAGCGATATTGCGAATGTCTTCTGTAGCATAATCGGGCATGAGAGGTCTCCTAAGCTTGAGGCAGTATGCTAAAGTACATCGCAAAAAACTGAAGTTGGCAAGGGTGCGTGTTTGCGAGGGGAAGTTAGCCTGTTGGCAATTGGATCCTTTCTTGATTCAGGCGATTGCGCCAAGTGGCTCTAATTTCTGGCTTGATCTCAAGTGAAATGGATTAATTCGAACTATTGTTTGTTATAGACCGTCTTTAAACAAGAGGGAAAAAGCGGGGGCATTGCGTGTAAAAATGAGGTGGTAATGGCCATTTTGATTGTGGATGACGATAGCCATTTGGGTAAGTTATTAGGCTTGCGGCTGCAAGTGGACGGATATGAAACTATTTCCGCCCATACTGCGGATCAAGCATTGGAATATTTGGGTATTGGCAGTGAAAGCCCCCGTATCAATATTGATTTGGTGATTCTGGATATCTTTTTGCCTGATCTGTCGGGGATAGAGATGTGCAGGAAAATCAAAGAAGATCCCGACACCTGCGATATCCCGGTTATCATGATTACCGGAAGTAGCGACGAGGAGCACCTGCGGGAAGCATTTGAAGCCGGTGCCATGGATTATATTGAAAAGCCCTTCAAGGGCGTGGAAGTGATAGCCAGAATCCGTTCAGCGCTAAAGCTCAAAAGGGAAATCGAGCAACGGAAGCGCCAGACCCAGAAATTGATGGAGGCAACCAAAGAGCTCCAAGAGGCCAATAACCGGTTGCGGCTAATGTCATTTCAAGATGCCTTGACTGGCCTGCATAATCGCCGTTATTTTGATGAATTCCTGGATAAGGAATTTGCCAGGGCGAAAAGGAATCGGACTCCGATTGCCATGATTATGATAGATATCGATTACTTCAAGCCCTACAACGATTATTTCGGCCATCAGGCCGGAGATGATTGCTTGAAGCAGATCGCTTCTGCTTTTGCCAAAGTGATTCACAGATCCCACGATCTGGTGGCCCGTTACGGCGGGGAAGAATTTGCCGTGGTGCTCCCCGAGACTGGCAAGGAGGGGGCATTGGCTGTGGCAGAAGCACTGCGCCAGAGTGTGCTCGACTTGCAAATCGAGCATCCTGCTTCCCCTTTTGGAATCGTTACGATCAGCGAGGGCGTGGCAGCGCCAATTCCAGAGTTGGAAGATACCGCCAAGCTGTTAATTAAGGCGGCCGATGCGGCCATGTACCAATCCAAAACATCCGGCCGCAACCGGATTACCGCCGTGGAGTGAGGGGCTGGCCAAAAAACTCGATTCCCTTCCAGCCATGGCGCATGAATTGGCGGATATTTCGGTGGTCACTGCCTTGCGGGTGGGAGAGAACATGACGGTAATGTTCGCCAAACAATGCCAAGGTTTGGTTTTCGTCAAGGCCGAGTTGACGGGCAAAGGCAAAAATTTTGCAAGAACCTTCATTGACGCCCGCTTCATTGAGCATACGATCATTCCCCAACCCGTTGGCAAAGGCGGTGGGGGTATAGTGAAAATGACGCTCGATTAGAGCCATCGTGTCAGCGAATTGAATGGGTTCGTCGTTCGCCAATTTGTTGAGAAAAGTTTGAATCTCCATGTTTTTCAACGGATAAGTTGCGCCAATGATTTGAATTTGGGGTGGTTGGCATCTCTGAGCCACTCAAATAAAACCGATTCGCCGCAAGTCACGACTGCCCCTGCCTGGCGCATGCGTTCCAAAGCATAGATTTTGTGTTCCGGGTCACGGGAGCAAACGGCATCTTCCACTACGAAGACTTGATAGCCTTGAAGGAGAAAATCAAATACCGTTTGCAGAACGCAAACATGAGTCTCTTGCCCGGCAATAATGATTTGCGAGCGGCGCGTATTTTTTATTGCGGTCTCAAACCCTTCGGCGCAAAAACAGGAAAAGCCGGTTTTAGGGAGAGGTGTGGCGCCTTGTGGTAAAAGCCCAAGAAGTTCAGGGCTGGTGGTGCCCAATCCCTTCGGATATTGTTCGGTTGCCAGGGCGGGAATGTCCAGCTGCCCTGCTGCTTGCAAAAGCATCGCGGTATTGTCTAGCATGGATTTGCTTTCTTCTTCCGGCATGGCCTCAGCCAGGCGGGGTTGAATATCAATGACTACCAGCAGACTGTCGGCAGCAGAACACAAGACGGGATCGACGGCCATGAATTGTCCTCTCGGTCTGAAACGCATTAGTGTAACATGCCGGACAACGGCGCCCAGACAGCTTTCAGCAATTGTTCTTGGGCCTCGGCGTTGGGATGAATGCCGTCAGACTGCATCAGATTGGTATTCATTGCTACGCCATCGAGGAAAAAGGGCACCCATTTCACATGGTATTTATTCGCTAATCTTGAATAAACAGATTCGAACAACCGGGCGAATTGAGGGCCATAATTGGTGGGCATTTTCATGCCCAATAACAAAACTTTGGCGCCGCTTTCCTCGGCAGCTTCTATCATGGCGGCGAGATTTTGTTCCATTTGTTTCGGGGCGATGCCGCGCAATCCGTCATTGCCTCCCAACTCCAGGATGACGATGTCGGGTCGATGGCGCTGCAAAAGTCCGGCAAGACGGTGTCTGCCTCCGGCAGTGGTTTCGCCGCTGATGCTAGCATTGACAACCTGGATATCTTTATGTTCTTTTTTGAGGCGTCGTTCCAGCAAGGCAACCCAGCCTTGGTTGATTGGGATACCATAGCCCGCGCTGAGACTATCGCCCAATACTAAAATCGTGGCCGACCATGCTGACTGCGGCAAACCCATGAACAGGATTAAAATGAGCCAAATTTTACCCATGCAACAAGCCTCAATTCGTGAGCAGGCAAAGGCAGCGAGCCCTGCCCAAGCCATGATTCAAACCCATAATCTAGGAAAGTCCGTCCCTACCTTGGAGGGCCGGTTAAATATTTTAACGGATGTTAACCTGACAATTCACGCTGGCGAGACCGTTGCGGTGGTGGGTGTTTCCGGTTCCGGGAAATCCACCCTGCTAGGCTTGCTGGCGGGATTGGATTTGCCAACCTCGGGCACTGTCTTGGTCAATGGCATTTCATTGACTGATTTGGACGAAGATGGCCGCTCTCAATTACGGGGGCAAATGGTGGGTTTTGTATTTCAGTCGTTTCAACTGCTGCCTAGCTTGACGGCGCTTGAAAATGTCATGTTGCCTTTGGAGCTAAAAGGTGAGACGAAGGCGGAAACCATGGCCCGGGATTTTCTGGCGCGGGTGGAACTCAGCCATCGCCTAGACCACTATCCGCGGCAATTGTCGGGCGGAGAACAGCAACGGGTAGCCCTCGCCCGGGCATTTGTTTCCACGCCCAAAATCCTGTTTGCCGATGAACCGACGGGTAACCTGGATCGGCGCACCGGCGGACATATTATCGAACTTCTGTTTGAATTGAACCGCGCTCAATCCACCACACTGGTATTGGTGACTCACGATGAGGCGTTATCCCAGCGCTGTGAAAGAACCTTGTTATTGGAGGCGGGAAAAATCGTGGCGCAACGATGAAAACTGAAATCTCAATGGCCTGGCGTCTGTTGCGTAGAGATTGGCGAGCAGGCGAGCTGGGTATCTTGGTGTTGGCGCTGATTATTGCGGTAGTCAGCACTACCGCTATCGCGCTGGTGGCCAATCGCTTGACCCGTACCATGACTCAGCAGGCCGCGGATTTCCTGGCGGCCGATATGGTGGTCAGCAGCCATTCACCGCTTCCCAAGGCATGGCTGGAACAGGCAAGATCCTTAGGCCTTATCGTTGGCGAAAAAGTTGAATTCACCAGTGTTGTGGTGGAAAAGGATCAACTGTTGCTGGTGGGAGTTAAAGCGGTTTCTGAACATTACCCGCTACGGGGATTTCTGAAAACCACCCAAACCGATCTGGCCCATGAGATGATTACCCGCCGATCTCCCCCGCCTGGCCATGTATGGGTGGCAAGCCGGGTTTTGAGTCAATTGGGATTGCGGTTGGGTGATACCCTGCAAGTAGGTAGAACGTCATTGGTGATTGACCGCCTGATCACCTATGAGCCCGATACCCGCACTAACTTCTACAGTTTGGCTCCCCGGGTGTTGATGCGGGTCGAGGACTTGCCAGCCGCAGGGATTTTGGCTCCAGGAAGCCGGGCCCACTATAACGCCTTATTTGCTGGTTCCCAGAGGCAGCTGGCGCGCTTCAAGCGCTGGCTGAAACCAAAGTTGCAGAGTCATCAGCGGTTGCTGGATATTCACGTCGATCGGCCCGATGTGGGACGAGCTGTCAGCCGCGCTGAACGCTATCTTGGGTTGACCAGTATTATGGTGGTTCTGATTGCCGGGGTGGCCGTGGCCATGGCTGCGCGCCGCTATAGCGAGCGACATTTTGATGCCACCGCTGTGATGAAATGTTTCGGAGCGCGGCAAGGAGAAATTTTACGTTTGTATTTGCTGCAGTTTTTGGCGCTGGGCATTATTGCGTGCGGCATCGGCACGTTTATTGGCTGGGCGGTACAAGAGACCTTGCTTTATTTTTTGCGGCATTTAATGCCTGAACATCTCGCGCAACCGGAGTGGTTTGCCTATAGCTTTGGGCCGGTCACTGGATTATTGATGCTTTTGGGGTTTGCCTTGCCACCCTTGCTGCGGTTGAAGAAAGTACCGCCCTTGCTGGTACTGCGCCGGGAATTAAGCCCGTCGCCTCTCAGCGCGTGGTTGGTCTATGGCTCGGCCTTGGCGGTGGTGGCGTTGCTCTTGTGGCGGTTTACCCGGGATTTTGAATTGAGTTTTTTGATTTTAGGGGGAGGTATCGGCGGATTATTGATATTAGCGGCATTGGTTTACGGTTTGTTGCTGCTGAGCCAGGTTGCCACAAAACCCATGGGCTTGGCGTGGCGTTTGGGGCTACAGAATTTGAGCCGGCATCGTCAATCCACCATCGGCCAGGTTTTGGCATTTTGTGTCACTTTGGCGGCGATGGCAGTGAGCTTGCTGGTGCGAACCGATTTGGTGGAAACTTGGCAAGCCCAGCTTCCCGAAAACGCCCCCAATCATTTTGTCCTGAATATTTTTCCCCACGAACTGGACCCATTCAAAAAGTTTTTAAGACAGAATCTAGGCGCTCAAAGCAGTGAATTCTTCCCTATCGTTCGCGGCCGGTTGATAGAAGTTAATGGAATGGATGTCCACCGCCTGGCACGCAAGGATAGCGAAGGAGAAATGGCCATCAATCGTGATTTGAGCCTGACTTGGGCAAAGCAATTGCCAGGGGATAACCGTCTAGTTTCCGGCCAATGGTGGCAAGACAGGACTGAAGGGCGGCAAGTATCGGTGGAGCTGGATTTAGCCAAGAGTTTGGGAATACGGGTAGGAGATCGTTTGACCTTCCTGGTCGAAGGCAGACGGATTGACGCCCAGGCTATCAGTTTGCGCACGGTGCAATGGGATTCCATGACCCCTAATTTTTATATGATCTTTGCCCCTGGCGGTTTGGAAGGTTTTGCCGCCACTTATATGACCAGCTTTTATTTACCCGTCACGGAAAAGTCCAAGCTCAGTCAATTAATCAAACGCTTTCCCAATGTCACCCTGGTAGAAGTGGAAATGATCCTGAAGCGCTTTCGAATGATTTTGCGCCAAGTCAATTTTGCTGTGGAGTATGTGCTTTCTTTTGCCTTGTTGGCGGGGATTACCGTTTTAATGGCGGCAGTGAGGAATTCCATTGATGAAAGGATCTATCAAGGCGCGCTGTTGAAGGCCCTTGGCGCCAGGAAAAAATTATTACAAACCAGTTTGTGGATCGAGTTTCTTTGCCTAGGGGCATTGGCAGGCGTGTTAGCAGCAGGTCTCAGTGAAATTGTGATATGGGTGGTTTATGTCAGGATTTTCCGCATGGCCTACCATTTCCATCCTTTTGTATGGGGGCTATTGCCTTTGGGCGGGGCCCTGCTGACCGGAGCGGCAGGTTATTGGAATACCCGTAAGGTATTTCGTCAAAGCCCGGTGCGGGTGTTCCGGGAAATATGAAAAGAGGCATGGGTTATTGCAATCCATGCCTCTTCCAAAGTTTTGGAGTGCTTTATTGGGTTTTCAGGTTGACAATGGACGTCCAGCCCGACTTTCCTGCGCAGTCCCCTTCCAGAGGTTCAACTTTAACGTACTGAATATAATTCACCACGGTTTGTTCGGTGACCTTGGCCTTAGTGCCGGCGTCCACAACGCACACTTGCTCTTTTTCGCGGATTTTAGGATCGGTGGCACCTAACCGTCCTGGCGCGGAAAACAGAAGAACATCCCCGCCACCTGTCACATTGGGATTAACCAGGGCGTATGTTTGGCCAATTTGAATGGTGGGTACCGGCGCTTTGGTCCCGCCGCCGCCACCGATGAAGAACAGCCCCACCAGCAAAAGTGCCGCAGCGGCAATACCACCATAGAATAGCTTTGGATTTTTCTCCTTTAGGGAAGTGATGGTTTCGGAGATTCCTGATGCTGCTTCTTTTGCTTCTTCAGTGACATCTTCAGCGAGCTCTTCGACTTTTTCCGCCGCTTCACCTGCTACTTCTTTGGCTTTTTCTACGGCTTCCTCGACTTTTTCGGTTACCCCGCTTTCTTCAGGGTTTTGATCCTTTTCATTTGCCATTTTCTACCTCCTCTTGACGTCAGCCTTGCTGGCTGATTGATCTAAATGTTCTAAATACCAAGCGATTATACTAATGACGCCTCTGAATAATAAAGAGAGATAAGGCTTTCAGCAAATCGGCTTGCTCTTGCAAAGGCTCCAGTGCGGCCAAAGCGGCTTCGTGCATCTCCCGTGCTTTTTGTTTGGCGCCTTCAAGCCCCAATAGTCCAGGATAGGTAGGCTTGTTTTGAGCCTTGTCTTTACCCTGAGTTTTGCCCAAGGTGGCGGTGTCGCTTTCTTCATCCAGAATATCGTCCTGAATCTGGAAAGCCAGGCCAATACACTTGGCATAATGATCCAGCCCTTCTGCAATTTCAGGCGCCACACCAGGCTTGGCCAACGTTGCCAAGCGTACACTGGCGCGAATCAAGGCGCCGGTTTTGTGAATATGCATCATTTCCAGGGCTGGCAGATCCAGTTTCAGGCCCACGGAAGCCAGATCGATTGCCTGTCCGCCCACCATGCCTGTAGAACCACTGGCGGTGGCCAAAGTATCCACCATGGCGATGCGGGCATCAGCGCAAACGTCCATGCTTTGATCCCGGGCCAGTACCTGAAACGCTAATGCTTGCAGGGCATCCCCCGCAAGAATGGCGGTGGCTTCATCGAATTGAACATGGCAAGTGGGTTTGCCGCGCCGCAACTCATCGTCATCCATGGCGGGCAGATCATCGTGAATCAAAGAATACACATGAATGAATTCTACCGCACAGGCAGGACCATCCAACTGACCCAGAGGCACCTCCAGCGCTTGGCCAGTGGCATAAGTCAAAATCGGACGCAGCCTTTTACCGCCATTGAGTACGCTGTAGCGCATGGCTTGATGTAACCGGGATGGGAGCCTGTTTGCCGCCGGCAAGCGTTGATCTAAGGCAGATTCTACACGTTGCTGGCAGGATGCCATAAATTCTTTCAAATGATTTTCAGCCTTCATTGTCACCTGGGAAAGGTTTAAGTTGTGAATCGCCGTTGGCCTGGGCCAGGATCTGAACTTTTTGTTCCGCTTCTTGCAGGGCGCTTTGGCAAGCACTGGCCAATTGTACCCCTTTCTCGAACAGCTTAAGAGACTCTTCCAAACTTACATCGCCTTGTTCCAGGCGAGTGATGACTTTTTCCAGTTCTTTCAATTGGGTTTCAAAACTGATCTTACGTTTGGCCATAAGTGTTTCAACTGCGGAAAAGCCGTTACCATAAGGTTTTTGGCATAATGTGTCAAAAATCTCGACAGTATTGGAATGTGAATAGAAGACAGCTTTTAGAAATCTTGCAAACACGCCCCTTTACGCTATGGGAGTTGGCCCGGGAGTTTGAATGTACTCCCAAAGAAATAGAAGAGGATTTGCAGCATCTTCGTCGATCCCTCGTTCACCAAAAGTGCCGTTTGCTGATTGAGCCAGCCAGGTGCCGGCATTGTGGATTCGTTTTCAGTAAAGAAAAAATGAAAAAACCGGGTAAATGTCCCAAGTGTAAACACACCTGGATCTTGGATCCCAAGGTTTGGGTAGAGCCGAGTGACTAAAAAAATCATCCTGGACAAGGTTACCACCCGTCAAGTTTTCTCTCTTGCCTGGCCGGCAGCGGTTTCCGTGTTGCTCAACAATGCTTTCAAGGTCATTGACCAGTTTTCCGTGCAGTGGATTGGTGTGGCTGCCCAAGCGGCGGTAGGTGCTTGCACCTTTGTTTTGATTTTCTTTTATGCCGTTTACAGCATCACGGCGGCTGGCGCTGGACCTTTGGTGGCCCGCGCCACTGGCGCAAGGGATGATAACTGGCGGCGGCGGGTTGTGGGTAATGGCTTGTTTGGTGCGGTGATCATTGGCTTGCTGGTTCTGTTGGTATCAGGTTTTGGGGCGGGGCGGATTGCCGCCATGCTCAATCTTGCTCCCCTGGCCCGGCATGAAGCCGCTGAATATTTGCGTTGGCTGGCGATTGCCGGGTTTCCGCTTACTATCGCGCCTTTGCTCGATGGGATATTCATCGCTATGGGGCATACCCGCAAGGTTATGTTATTACAGATTATTGCTACGCTGCTCAACATGGCGTTAAACCCTTTGTTTATCTATCACTGGGGGATGGGTATCGGAGGTGCAGCCATTGCGACCGGTATTAGCCGGGGGGTATCGGTGGCAATCGGGTTTTGGTGGCTGCTCAAACACATACAACTGAGGTGGCATGATTGCCTTCCGGATAATGTTTTGCGTTGGATCATTTCCATCGGCGTGCCCGCTGCTTGGGGAACCGGTTTATACGCCTTGGTGTATTGGGGGCTGTTGGCCTTCGTCATCTCTCCCTTGGGGCCAGAGGTCAATGCGGCATTAGGCATTGGTTATTCCGCACTGGAAGGATTTACCTGGCCCTTGTTTTGGGGGCTGGCTGCTGCCAGTGCAAGCCTTGTGGGGCGCAGTCTGGGCGCAGGAAAGCCGGAACTGGCCACACAGGTCATACGCAAGGCCATGCCGCTGGCGTTGATTTGCGGCATTTTTACCTCCGCCGTCTTTTGGTTCGGCGCTGAACCGCTCGCTTCCCTATTCACTGACGATCCAACAGTGCTGGTTGAGGCCGCTCGCTATGCCAGAATTCTGGCCTTTTCACAATTGTTTGTGGCTTTTGAGGCGCTTGCCGGGGGCATATTGGAAGGGGCTGGTTCGACCCGGCCGGTATTTTGGTGGTCCGCGCCATTCAATCTTTTGCGGGTACCGTTGGCATTGTATTTTGCCTTTATATTGGACTGGCGAGCAGCGGGCGTTTGGTGGGTAATCAACTTTACTACTTATGCAAAAGCGTTGTGCCTGTGGTTGGTTTTGTTGCGAGGGCGTTGGCAAACATTGCGCTTTTGAGGGTTAAAAGCTTCTTGCAAATTCGCTTTATGAGCAATAAAGTACTCTGGTGTAAGTAATCGCTTACAGTTGGAGGAAGTGGTTTCTGTGATTGGCCTGGCCTAATGGCCCCAGAACTTTTTGGTGATAAGCAAGGTAAGCCTTCGGGTTTAGGAGGTATTCCCCACCATTTTGCTTGCAAAAAAGGCAAGGCATCTTTCTGATTTAAGAAGTCACTTTTTTTTACATTTCATCATTTATCCCTGGCAGGCAATTGGATTATTTTGGTTTAAATGTATGATTACAAATATTTAAATTAAAATTGGTCCAAATATTGCCTGTCTTCAGAGGGATGGGTTATTCATTTAATCATTAAGGAAGAATAGATAATGCGCAATACCCAGAGAAAAGCAGCAAGGTCCGCCAGTTATTTGTTGGTGGTCTGTTCGTTGCTTCCATGTTTTTCTGTCGCCGCCAAAGTGGTCGATCTAAAGGTTTTAGTCATCTCAACTGGCACGCCTCAAGAGGATATTGGTTTGGATTTCATTGACGATGTGCTGGACAACATAGGCGTTCCGTATGAGGTTCTGGACGCAAAGCGGGAGTCGCTCACCCTTGCCAAATTGGCGAGCGGGGATCATGGTCGCTATAACGGCATTATTTTGACCAATGCTGAATTATACGTCCCGGGAATAGGATCAGGTCTGACGTTAGATGAATGGCGAGCCTTGCATGAATATGAGCGCGCTTTTTCGGTTCGCGAATCGGTCATCTCGGGGTTTCCGGCAACCAACCCCTCGTTAGATCTCAATTACGGCATGACCAATATGAGCGCGGGGGCTGATTTTATGGCGGTATGGTTGCCGCCCGCTGGCGGTAACGAGCTTTTTGAGTACGTGAACACCGCCAATACCTTTCCTGTCACGGATTATGCAGTCAGTGCCGAGCCTTTATATCCGGCGGGAGGGCCTTTGCCGCCCGAGGGTTCTGGGTATCCTGTGGTAGAGCCTTTGTTGGTAGATCAGAATTCTGGCAAGGCATTGGTATCCAAATTGACTTATGCGGATGGGCGGGAAGTATTGTTGTCTACGATTACCAACGCCTGGTATCTGAACCACTCGCAGGTGCTTGCCTATGAATTCCTCAACTTTGCGACCAAGGGGGTTTTTCTGGGTGCGCGCAAAGTGTATTTTTCCGCCCATCTGGACGATCTTTTCCTGGCGGATGATGTTTGGAATCCGGATACCAATCAACCTGATTTGCCGCCATATCGCAACATAGGTTCTGATATTGAAAACGCGGTAGCGGTCCAACAGGCTTTTATCGGCGCGCATCCCACCATTAAGGACTTTAAGCTGAATTTTGCCTTTAATGGTTCTGGCGCTGGCATTCCCGTGACAACAGCGCGAGACAATTTCTCTGTCAAATCATATAACAACAACGATGGCGATTTGGATTGGCTGACGTCCTGGATTGAAGAGGATCCCCGGGGACAGGGAGCGCTTGGAGGATTTGTGAGGATTGACGGAGGGGAGCTGGTAATTAGCAGCAGGAATGCGGCGGAACCCACGGTGATGAGATTGGTAAATCTTTCTCCTCCCGAAGATTCCAAGGGTACGGCTACCGCAACCCTCACAGTCAAGCTTGCGGTTTCTAAGGCTAAGCCTGGCGATGTGGCCGTTATTGAAGTTTCTCCTGATGGAGATCATTGGTTTTTAGTCGAAGAGTTTAAGGGCGGGATTCCCTGGACCATCAAAAACTATGACATCACTGCCCAGGCAGCGGAAGAGTCCTATGTTCGGTTCCGGGTATACAACTATGATGGCGGGACTTTTAGAGGGCGGCTCAAGGTGGATTATGTGGCCATCCGCAAGGAAGTGGAAGACGATCTGACACAGGCGGTGATGGCAAATAAATCCCATTTCCGGTTCATCAACCATACCTACACTCATGAGGTGATGGATGCCAGCTCTGGCATGACCTACGAGCAACTTAAGCGGGAAGTGGTGAAAAATCGCCAGGTTTGGCAGCAGTTGGGGTTACCTGAATATCAAGAGAACCGTTACACCATTGTGACCGGGAATCATTCAGGCCTGGAAGATGTAAGGTTGGGAATCCCTTATCCAGATGGAATGAACACCATGCTTATGCAAGCGTTGGAAGATTCCGGGTTTCAATACTTGGCATCTGACTCTTCCAGACTCAATCAAAATAAAGCGTCTAATGTACCTGGATTCAACATGATGATACTGCCCCGTTATCCGGCTAACCTCTTTTACAATGTGACTACGCCGGAAAACTGGGTGGATGAATACAACTATGTCTTCCATGACCGGTACATCGAAAATGGGCAAGACCCATGCGTTATTCCAGGAGCCATTTGCTATTCGCGCACGTATTCGGAAATCCTGCAGGCCGAGGCAAAAACTGCGTTCAGCCATCTTCTGGGTTACCGCCCATGGCCTCATTTCTTTCACGTTTCTAATTTACATGAATATAGCCCCGGCCGGTTTTTGATGTTCGACTGGCTGGAGTCGATGGTATCGCATTACGAACAATGGATGACTTTACCCATTGTCGATTTGCCTTATTACCAGATTGGTGAGCTTTCCAAAAAACGTTTGCGAGCCCGGGCAGCCAATGTTAACGCCTATTGGGATTTGGATACCGATACCGTGACTGTCACTGCCGACACCCCGGTTTCCATAGAGATGACTGGAATCCAAGGTGGAGATTTATATGGCGGGCAACGTTTGGGTGAAGTGAGGGTAGGGCCAACGCCAGTGACGGTAGCAGTTGATCGGGCAAATTAGATGCTCATCTATCAAATAGTTAACAAGGAAGAAAGAGTGGCTGGGGAGCGAATATTCCGATAGTCCACTGCTATAGAAGGCTTGTTTAACTCTGTAAATCCCCAGGCTGAATACATTTTTCAGTCTGGGCCTTTTAACCGTTGAGGAATAAAAAATGCTATCAAGAAAGCGACATAAAAAATTTGCTTGGATATTGCTTTTAGGCTTGGTTTTACCGGCTTTTTCTTTTGCAGATCAAGTTGTGGATCTCAAGGTTCTGGTGATTTCCACAGGAACACCAGCGGAAGACGCGGGCTTGGACCTGATTGACGACATGCTTGATCAGATTGGCGTGCCTTACGACGTCCTGGATGCCAAGCGCGAGCAGCTGACGGCGGACAAACTGGCGGCTGGGGACCACGGCTACTATAACGGCATTATTTTGACTAATGCCGAACTGTTTATCCCTGGCGTCGGCTCAGGTTTTACGTTATCCGAATGGCAAGCCCTGTTTGATTACGAACGTACCTTTTCGGTACGGGAGTCGGTTATATCAGGATTTCCGGCCACCAATCCATCCCTGGGGCTAAATTACGGGATGACCAATATCACTGCAAGCTCTAACATCACTGCAGTATGGCAACCGCCTGCCGGAGGGGATGAGCTTTACGAATATATCAATACAGCTAATCCATTTTTAATTACCGACTTTGCGTTTATGGCGGATCCTCTTTACCCGGCAGGTGGCGCATTACCTCCACCGGGGTCAGGGGCGCCTGTTGTCCAGCCTTTACTGGTGGACCAAGCCACAGGGAAAACACTTGTTTCCAAATTGAGCTATGAAGATGGCCGGGAAGTCCTGTTATCCACGATCACCAACGCTTGGTATTTAATACATTCCCAACTTTTGAATTACGAGTTCCTTAACTTTGCCTCTAAAGGTGTTTTCATCGGAGCGCGGAAAGTTTATCTTGCCACGCACTTGGATGATCTGTTTTTGGGAGATGATATTTGGAATCCGGTCACCAAACAAACAGATTTGCCACCCTACCGAAATACAGCTGCTGATTTCAGTGATGCGGTAGCGGCACAACAGGCGTTTGTTGCGGCACATCCGACCATTTCGGCTTTCAAATTGGACTTTGCCTTCAATGGTTCTGGTGCCGGCATGCCTTTGCAAACAGCCAGAGATAATTTCCGCACCCGCAGCTATGACAACAATGATGGCGATCTGGACTGGGTATCTTCCTGGATAGAGGATGATGTTTATGGCGGTGGCGCGAGAAAAGGCCAGGTCAGAATCAAAAAAGGCAAGCTGGTTTTGGATGACTATCCTGATACAGGCACCGACCCCAGCATCGAACGGGTGGTGAATTTATTGGGTGCCACGCAAGCAACCTTGTCCTTTAAGTTTGAAACCACCAAGGGAGTGGACCGTGATGATGCGGTTGTTGTGGAAGTGTCTCCCGATGGGGTGAATTGGACGATTCTCGAAGAATTTACCGGAATTCGCGGCAAGGTTAAGAGAAACCGTTCTTACGATATAACCGCCTATGCTTCCGAAGAAACCCATATCCGTTTCCGTGTCAGTAATAAGTATGGCGGGAAAAAAGAAGCATTCAAAGTAGCCTATGTTGCCGTTTCCCGTGAGAAACAAGACCCCCTGACTGATGCGGTTATCGCCAACCAATCTCATTTCCGGTTTATCAACCACACATACAGTCATCCCGATATGGATGCCAGTGCTGGCATGACCTATGACCAGCTCCGGCAGGAGATTGTCAAGAATCAGGACGTGTGGCAACTGCTAGGCTTGCCGGAATATTTCGAAAACCTCAATACCATTGTCACGGGGAATCATTCCGGTCTTGAAGACAAAATGGGGACCGAAAATGATCCTTCCGATGACCTTCCTTATCCAGCGGGTATGAATACGACGTTGATGCAAGTCCTGGAAGATTTGAATTTTGAATTTCTGGCTTCCGATACTTCCAGGCAGAATCAAGGGATAGAGTCCTACGTCCCAGGATTCGATTTGTTGTTGTTGCCCCGCTATCCCGCCAATTTGTTCTATAACGTGACCACGCCTGAAAACTGGATGGATGAATACAACTATATTTTCTATGAACGTTATATTGAAATGGGGCAGGATCCTTGCACCATTCCTGGCGCAATCTGCCAACCACGGAACTATGCGGAAATCTTGCAGGCTGAAGCAGAAACGGCCCTCAGGCATATGCTGACTTATACGCCCAGGCCGCACTTTTTTCATATTTCTAATCTGCATGAATACAGCGCTGGTAAATTTTTAATCTTTGACTGGTTGGAGTCAGTTGTTTCTCAGTATGAGCAGTTGATGACCCTGCCCATCATCAATCTGCCGTATTACCAAATTGGTCAGCTATCCAAAGAGCGTTTGCAAGCCCGTTCCTCGAATGTCCAAGGGCAGTGGAATCTGGCAAACAATACACTTATTTTCAGCGCTAATGGTGACGCAGTCATTGATGTGACCGGCGTCAAGGGTGGAGAGCTCTATGGTGGACAACGATTGGGCAGACTGCGTGTTGGTCCTGTGCCAATTACTGTGGATGTCGATCGTGCTGTCGATGACAATAATAGCGGCGGAGGTTCAGGGGCTCTGGTCGGTGAATACCGAGATGACTTTGAAGTCGAGTCCTATGATAACAATGATGGCACCCTTTCTTGGGCTGGTCCCTGGATTGAAGATGACATCTAT
>JALSQY010000072.1 GCA_026985035.1 Methylothermaceae bacterium | reverse complement strand
ATTTCTGGTGGAGATGCGGCTGCTGGGCTTCGAATGGCTGCTGGCGCGGCGCGTGAATGGCCATGGTCTGCCGTATGCCGAGCCCATGGCTGGCGATATTTGGGACGGCTGGCTGGGAATCGATCTGGGCCGGTTCGATGAGGTGGTCAAAGTGAAGATGACGGCGGCCAATGATTTGACGCAATAAATTATTGTAGCTACAATAAAATAGTCAATCATCGAAAATCTCAAGAATCCAGTTGATTCAGTTCGAATGGGACCCAAACAAGGCGGCGGCCAATGAAAAAAAACATGGCGTGAGCTTTCCGGAGGCCGCCACCATTTTCAGTGATCCCCTGGAGCTGACCATTGAAGATCCTGATCATTCCGTGGGCGAGTACCGGTTTTTAAGTATCGGCAGATCCAGCGCCGGGAATGTGCTGGTCGTGTCTTATACCGAAACCACCCCCAATGTCATTCGTATTATCAGCGCCCGCAAGGCCACCAGAAAAGAGGTAAGGCAGTATGAGCAATAAAGATGAGATGAAGCCGGAATACGATTTTTCCAAGGGTATCCGGGGGAAACACTATCAAGCCTTTCGGGCCGGCACGAATTTAGTGCTGCTGGATGCTGACGTGGCCAGGTTTTTCACCGATTCTGAATCTGTCAATCGCGCGCTCAGAATGTTGATTGAATTGGCGTCCGGCGAAATACACAAAACCGGCAAGGAATGAACAGGGCATGGCGAAGGGCGGCGGTGCATCGCGAGGGCGCGGCCGGCCGCGCAAAGCGGCGCCCAAGGTTTTGGTGTCTATCCGCTACAGCCGGGAAGTGATCGATTATTTCAAGGCCACAGGCCCCGGTTGGCAGACACGCATGGACGATGCATTGAAGGAATTCATCCGGAAAAATGAAATTACTGATTAAATTCTTCCTTCTTCCCGCCGTTCTGGCGGTTTTTTTTTGCCTGTGGTGGTGGCCGGAGATGGTGGCGTCAATCCGTTTCCGGCGGCGGATTTCGCGCCGTCGGTAA
>JALSQY010000071.1 GCA_026985035.1 Methylothermaceae bacterium | reverse complement strand
CCCGCGCACAGATCATCGCGCTTTTAAAACAGGCCACCCCCGGCCACCCGGCGGATTTGCGCCGCAAGGATCTGAAAAAGGTCGATCTTTCCGGCCTGGACCTGCGTCAAGCCGACCTGTGGGGCGCAGATTTACGCTACGCCAACCTGAGCCGGGCCAATCTGGCAGGCGCCAATCTGGATTTGACCATCATGCGCGGCACCAATCTCTCCCACGCCAATCTGGAAGGAGTCAGCATCTTCGGAGTCACCATGGTCGCCGCCGACCTGACCGGTGCCAATCTCAAAAACAGCCGGGTCACCGCCACCCTGGACAAGGCCAAGCTGGTTGGCGCCAACATCGACAACGCCTTTTGGGGCGCGGACATGAAAAACCAGCCCATGGGCCTGATGCGGGCAAGCTGCAACGGGGCGGACTTTACCGGTGCCAGTCTGAAAAATTCAGACTTCAACCGGGTCTTGTTGCGCCACGCCAAGCTGCGGAAAGCCAACTTGAACAACATCAACCTGATGCGGGCCGATCTTTCCGGCGCGGATTTGACCGGCGCGGACCTGACCGGAGCCAACTTGCAAGGCGCCAAATTGAAACAGGCGGATTTTAGCGGCGCAATCCTGGACAACGCCAACCTAGAAGGCGCTTTCGAGCGGGAAAGCGCCAAGGGCCTTTCCCGCTGAAAATACCCTCTCGCAATTCCATTCTGGAATTCCAGATCCCCAGATGGACAAGTAGCTGACACGGGGGGCCGTCCTTGCCTGTAGTAGTCATGCCAAGCCCCCACAATCTTTGATTGATTCTCTTCAATGATTTTTGATAACCGGTTTAATTCCTGACGGCGAAATCCACCACTTTTCTGAAGCCTTACTGGATCGACCCAGAATTTTGCCACATTGTCTTCTCTTTCAACGTGTACGTGTATTGGTTCATCCGTAATGATTGCTGGAAGCACAAATAGCAATTCATTGGAATCTGGCCCTGTTTGTGCAATCTCTCAACCACTCCGGCCGGCCAGTAAC
>JALSQY010000070.1 GCA_026985035.1 Methylothermaceae bacterium | reverse complement strand
TACATCTGCGTCGCCAACGTCCACATGTGCATGGAATGCCATGACCATCCGGACTTCAGGGAAATGGTCAACAGTGCTGATCTTGTAGTACCTGATGGCAGGCCACTGGTGTGGATGCAGTATTTGTTGGGGCACCGTCAAGCCAGCCAGGTTCGCGGCTCGGATCTCATGCTGGCACTATGCGAACAAGCTGAGAGGAGAGGGGTGTCTGTAGGTTTTTACGGAGGTACACCCGGGGTTCTCGATCGTCTCCTCACAATTCTACGGGGACGCTATCCCGATCTGAAGGTGGCTTATCGGCACAGCCCCCCCTTTCGTGCCCTGAGTGATCAGGAATTGAGGGGGGATATTGAGCGCATTAATGCCTCTGGTGTCGGGATATTGTTTGTCGGGCTGGGGTGCCCCAAACAGGAACGATGGATGGCGCAACAGCGTGGCAGTGTTCAAGCGGTTATGCTGGGCGTTGGAGCAGCCTTCGATTTTCTTGCTGGA
This sequence comes from Methylothermaceae bacterium, assembly GCA_026985035.1. Lineage (GTDB taxonomy): Bacteria > Pseudomonadota > Gammaproteobacteria > Methylococcales > Methylothermaceae > Methylohalobius. The sequence goes on along the minus strand of JALSQY010000070.1, from coordinate 1,138 downwards.
GTCAAGCCCCATGCCCCCCGATGGATGCAAGTGGCTGGTCTGGAATGGTTGTTCCGTCTCGCATGCGAACCCAGGCGCTTGTGGCGAAGATATTTGATTTTCAATCCACGTTTTCTTGTATTGGCTGGAAAGCAACTATTTCATGAATGGTTGTGATACTCCTATTTGCAGCCATAACCGTCGACGTTGCAAACCCTATTGGCGGGCGGATTCACTGGCTTTCCGGCCATCGTTTTGATATATTCCGTTTCGACAAGGAAATACCAGGACAGGAAGTTGAGCGTTCACTTGGGCGGTTATATTGGTGATTATTCCAATGTACCCACCATTCCCTAGCATTTCCGGTGCGGCCTGAGGGTAATTCGGGTTTTTGAATCATCCCGGTCTCTTTTTATAAGGGATTGTTTTTTCAGTTGTTTTCTCTGAAAAGAGAAACTGTGAAGCCTTTCCCAAAACCGGAAATCCATCCCATAAGCCTATTCGTCATTGCCTAAGCTTTCTGTCAGATGGTCTGGAATAAATTTGGATCTCTTTGATGGGAAGGAAATTGGAAATGATGCAAATGCTGTCAATACGCTGGTTATGGTTGATATGTCTGGTAACGGTGAATGTTTTTGCGGAAACCATTCATGTCACATTAGTCGATGATCAATCCGGGACTCCGGTGGTCAATACCCGGGTGAGTCTGGACAGGTTGGAAGGTTCGGGTAAATTCAAGTGGGTGGCTGGAGGGGACACCGACCAAACCGGCAAAATTTCCTTCCAGATCAATGCCCGTGCGGAGGATGTCTTTCGGGTAAGGGCCAAAATTGATAATCACTGGATGAATTCCGATCCCATTACAGCACCCCGGTCGATAACGTTGCGCGCGGGTACTCTGCCAGTGACTGTCATTCGGGAAGCGACTGGTCAGCCTCTGGCCGGCTGGACGGTTTCTGTCGCCAGAAAGAAAGCCGATGGCAAATGGCAGTGGCTCGAAGGGGCAGTGAGTGATGGCAATGGCCGGATCCGTTTCAGTCCGCCGGGATTGGGCGAGGGTGGTGAATACCGGTTGCAGGCCAAAAGCCCCGTGGATGGCAGTTGGATAGTGTCAGAAGTTTTCAGCCAGCCGGGGCCGATGACCTTCACCCTGGGCAAT
>JALSQY010000069.1 GCA_026985035.1 Methylothermaceae bacterium | reverse complement strand
TTTCAGTCCGCCGGGATTGGGCGAGGGTGGTGAATACCGGTTGCAGGCCAAAAGCCCCGTGGATGGCAGTTGGATAGTGTCAGAAGTTTTCAGCCAGCCGGGGCCGATGACCTTCACCCTGGGCAATCTGCCCCTTAAGGTTCGATTGACCGATGCGGTTTCGGGCAAGCCATTGAGCGGGATCGATATCGTGGCTCATGAAGTCTTGGCCGACGGCAGTCGGCGCTGGACCAAAAAGGCCACCACCGATGCTCAGGGCCGGGTGGTATTTGATTTGCCGGGCTTGGGCCAGGGCCGGCAATATGTGTTGCTTTCCCGCCCTTATGGAGTGACTGTCAAGAGCCGGGTGCTGGATGCCCCGGGGAATTTTGCCTTCAAGGTGGGTTCTTTGCCGGTTCGGGTGGTGAGTGAAGGCAGTGGCGCGCCGTTGGCGGGTATCAAGGTGAGCGTGGCCCGCCGCACCAGTGAAGGCAAGTGGCAATGGGTGCAAGGTGGCACCAGCGATGGCCAGGGAATGATCCGTTTTGATCCGCCGGGATTGGGCGAGGGTGGTGAATACCGGTTGCAGGCCAAAAGCCCCGTGGATGGCAGTTGGATAGTGTCAGAAGTTTTCAGCCAGCCAGGGCCGATGACCATCACCCTGGGCAATCTGCCCCTTAAGGTTCGATTGACCGATGCGGTTTCGGGCAAGCCATTGAGCGGGATCGATATCGTGGCTCATGAAGTCTTGGCCGACGGCAGTTGGCGCTGGACCAAAAAGGCCACCACCGACGGCCGGGGCCGGGTGGTATTCGATTTGCCGGGCTTGGGCAAGGGCCGGCAATATGTATTGATTTCCCGCCCTTATGGGGTGACTGTCAAGAGCCGGGTGCTGGATGCCCCGGGGAATTTTGCCTTCAAGGTGGGTTCTTTGCCGGTTCGGGTGGTGAGTGAAGGCAGTGGCGCGCCGTTGGCGGGTATCAAGGTGAGCGTGGCCCGCCGCACCAGTGAAGGCAAGTGGCAATGGGTGCAAGGTGGCACCAGCGATGGCCAGGGAATGATCCGTTTTGATCCGCCGGGATTGGGCGAGGGCGGCGAATACCGGTTGCAGGCCAAAAGCCCCGTGGACGGGACGTGGGTGTATTCTGGAGTCTTTTCCAAGCCAGGACAGAGAACCTTCATGCTGGGCAATGCCCCATTACGGGTTCGGTTGTCCAACAGCTTATCGGGCGCAAACTTGGCCGGCGTGGCCATCACCGCCCGGGAGATCATGGCCGATGGCAGTCTGCGCTGGGTCAAACGCCTGACGACCGACCAAAATGGCGAAGCGGTGTTTGATCTGGAAGGCTTGGGCAAGGGCCGGACCTATCGCCTGGATGCCCAACCCTATGAAATAAAAGTGAGAAGCGGTGTGATCGCATCTCCCGGCAGGTTTGACTTCAAAGTCGGCGCCTTGCCTGTGACATTGAAAGATCGCGACAGCGGCAACAAGCTTGCCGGCCGGAAGCTGGTTTTATGGGAGAAATCCAGCGATGGTAAAACCGTCTGGAAAAACAAAGGGATCACCAATAGCTCGGGAGTAGTCCGTTTCGATGACCTGGATCTGGGCAAAGGTAAAGTTTATCTGATTGAAGCCCGCAATCCTTTCGGCCAGGACAAATCCTTCTACAGCACGCCCGTCTTTGCTCCAGGTCCGGTGACCTTTGAGATTGCTGCTGGCGATTCCAGTGGACTGGATCGAAAAGCGCCGGAAGTGGGCATTCTGGCGCCCGCCAATTCCGGCAAGGTTGCCGCTGCCGGCTTCCAGGTCCGGGGCTGGGCCAAGGATAAACACGGGAAAATTCAGCAGGTCAACGTGACCGTTTCCGATCCCGTGGCTGGAGAGCATCAATTCAAGGCACGGATGGATGAAAACACCGGCCGCTGGGTGGCGGCAATTCCCGGCGGCGTAGTGACCGTCAATCAATCCGCCCGGGTTCGGGTGGATGCTTTCGATGACAAATATAATCGCCGTTCGGATGAAATAAGCGTGCAAGTCATCGATGACAAACGGCCACCTGTCATTACGATTCTTTCGCCAACAGCGGGTGATCTGGCGCCCATGGGATTTCTGGTGACGGGAACCGCAACCGATGAAACCGGCTTGACCCAAGTGACAGGGAAACTGTCCACCGGCCAAAGAGGCGTGGTTTTGGAGAAAGCCCTGGAAGTCTCGGAAAACGGCCATTGGGCGCTGGCGATACCACCTCACCTGCTTCAGATTGGGGAGCAGGTCACGGTAACGGTGGAAGGCAAGGACGATGCGGGGCATCCTGCCCGCGCCAAACGTACTTATTCCGTTGTCGGACCAGCTCAGGGTGACAGGCATTTGCTCAGCCGGATCACGTTTGGCGCCACGCCCCAGTTGCTGGAAGAAATCCAGCGTCTGGGACGACAGGAGTTTCTCCGCCGTCAGCTGCATCCGGAAGAAATTGATGACACGGCGGTGGAATCGCTGGTTGCCAGGATTGCCCTGAATAATACCGATGATTTGAGGCAAAGGGTGATTTACCGGATGCTCTTCAGTAAACGCCAATTGAACGAAGTGATGACCTGGTTCTGGGAAAATCATTTCAATACCTTCCGGGGCAAGGGGCGGCTCAAGTGGGAGCTTATGGAGAATCAGGCCTTTCGGGCCAATGCCTTGGGCCGGTTTCGGGATATTCTGGAAATCAGCGCTACCAGTGCCGCGATGTTGAAATATCTCGACAATGCCTATAGCCGGGCAGATGCCATCAATGAGAATTACGCCCGTGAATTGATGGAACTGCACACCGTGGGGCTCAATGGCGGCGGCTATACCCACCGGGATATTGTCGAAGTGGCAAGAGCGTTTACCGGTTGGCGTTTTGATTGGAGTGATCCGGATTCGGGACGTTTCGTTTTCGATGCCAAGCGTCACGATGAGGGAGAAAAGGTGGTGTTGGGGCATGTGCTGCCCGCCGGCCGGGGTATCGAGGATGGCCAGCAGGTGCTGGATATTCTCGCCAGCCATCCCGCCACGGCCCGTTTTATCTGCACCAAACTGGCCAGGGTATTTGTGAGTGACAAGCCCTCATCTGCCACGGTTGCGAGGTGTGCGACCGTCTTCCTGAACTCGGATGGCGATATTCGTCAGGTTGTCGGTAATCTGTTGTCTTCTGACGAGTTTAATGCCACGCGGACTTTTCATGCCAAGTTCAAGACGCCGCTTGAGATGATTACTGCATCGGTTCGGGCGCTGCAACCCAAAGTGGTGGGCAGCCGTGATCTGTTGTGGGAAATGCGGAATATGAGCATGGACTTGTTCTCCCAGCACATGCCGACCGGTTGGCCGGAGGTGGCGGAAAAATGGGTCGATTCCAACCAGATGATGGCCCGTTTCTACTTTGCCAATCATCTGGCGGCAAGGTTGCCAAAACCGGAAGACAAGCGGATCACTTATTTGGATTTGCCCAACTATTTTGCAGGGCTTGGCCTCGAAACGCCTGAAGGGGTTGTGGGCTATCTGTTCCAGATATTGACCAGTGGCGATTACAACCAGCAAGAATGGGATTTGGCCATGGCGTTTCTGCGGAAAGAAGATCCCCGGGGTTTTACCCTCCAGGATTCTGATGCCAATAGGCGTCTCCAGCAACTGACGGGTTTTGTCTTGTCACTGCCGGCAACTCAATTACAGTAAGGGAGAGATCCATGCATAGAAGAAAATTTCTCAAGAATCTACTGGCTTTGCCGGTGATTGGTGGTGGCATGATGTTCCGCAGCCCCCTGACCTTGGGGTTGAACAGCGCCCTGGCGGATACGGGACAGCTTCCCACCCTGGTGGTGATTTTTATGCGGGGGGGGAATGACGGCTTGAATACCGTCGTGCCCCATGGCGAAGACCGCTACTACCAATTGCGGCCGAATATCGCCATAGCCAGGCCGGGCAGTGGTCCAGGCGAAGCGTTGGACCTGGACGGCTTTTTTGGTTTTCATCCCGCCTTGGCGCCGTTACGTCCTTTTTATCAAAGGAATGAGTTGGCCATTATGCCGGCGGTTCATTATCCTGATGCCATTCGCTCTCACTTTGAAATTCAGCGCTTGTTGGAAGGTGGGGCTGTGAATCGGCAAGCTTCGGGATGGCTTAATCGTTATCTGTTGGCCAATCCAAGGGTTGCCAGTCTGCGTGGGGCGGCCGTGGGTGACAGGATGACATTTGCATTGCAAGGCAAGATCACGGTGCCAGTGGTCAAATCGTCAAATAACGCTTTTTGGGGAGCTTCGGAATACAAACAACGGTTGCCACAGTTGATGCGGGATGTTTATTCGCCGGCCGCTCCCAGGGCGAACCTTCATCCACTCTATAAAGCAGCTATTCAAGGCCTGGATACTGTTGATCTGCTGCAAGGGCAGAATCCGGAAAACTATACACCGGAAAACAACGCTCAATATCCAGATACTGCGTTCGGCCGAAACCTGAAGAGGTTGGCGCAGATTATCAAGGCCGGTATGGGGCTGGAAGTGGCCACGGTGGATAGCGGCAGTTGGGATACCCACGCCAGCCAGGGGAACGCGGAAGGGTATCATGCCCAAAAATTGGCGGAATATGCCCAAGGTGTGGCGGCTTTTTATTCTGATTTGCAAGGGTATCGGCAAAATTTACTGGTATTGACCATGACCGATTTCGGCCGCACGGCGAGAGAAAACGGCAGCAAGGGCACCGATCACGGCAATGCCGCCACCTGGATGGCGTTGGGTGGCAGCGTCAATGGCGGTATCCATGGAGATTGGCCGGGACTGGAAGACGACCAGCTTTATCTTGGGCGTTATCTGGCTCATACCATTGATTTTCGCGATGTCTTGGGTGAAGTTCTGAATCGCCATCTGATGGTTCCGGATCCGGCCGAGATTCTGGCTGGCCATGATTTTCAGCCTGTGGGTTTTCTTTAGAACTTAATAACATACTCAGCCTGCCCCTTTCCCGGAAAGGGGCGGGTGATGTGGGCTATATGTACCAAGCTTGCGCCACCGGCGCCAGTCTTCCGGCCGGTCCAGATCCCACTGGAGTGGCAGTTCGAAACAGTCGAGATGCAATTGATGTATCCGGCGCCGGGTTTCGGAAAGGACGGCGCCAGTTCCCCACGGCATGGCGGTGAACAGTTGCCGGCATGGACGCCTCAGGCCAATCAGTACGTAGCCACCGTCTTCCGCGGGTGCCAACACGATATTCTTGCCTTGGTTTAAAGCCAGGATGCCTCGTTGAAAATCGGCCACCGTCAGAGACGGGCTGTCACACCCGGCCAATAACGCTTGCTGGTATCCCAAACCCAAAATTTCTTCGAAAGCATGATGCATTTTCTCCCCCAAGGCCGCGCCTCGTTGCGGGTGAAGCGTGAGGGGAAAGCGTTTTGCCAGTGCCCGAAAAAAAGGGTGTTGAGTATCCGGGTAACAATACAGATGAATAGGCGCCGGTACTTCGTTGGCCAATGCATCTATAAGATTAAAAGTAAGGCGGGCTTGCAGGGCGGCGGCTTGCCGCGGGCTCAAAACCGGTATTAAACGGGTCTTTACCTGGCCGGGAATTGGCGCTTTAGTGAAGAGTATCAGTGCGCTTTCCATGGCGGAATCCAGGGGGAATGAAGAAACCTCCCGGTTTGGTAAAGGGTCGCCAATTTTGCAGGGGAAACGCCGATAAAATACAGGAATCTCAGCCACCACATGAGCAAAATGATTCTGGCGACGCCGAAGGTTTCCCAACGTCTTCCGGAACTGATGACTTTGGCCTTCAAGCAGAGTGGTTTGGAGCAGGCTTTCAGGCGCTTGCTGAGCGCAATATCTTCCATCAAGGGGAGGTCCGGAAAGCCGCCAACTTTCTCGAACGTTTCGCGTTGGACGAAGATGGCTTGATCGCCGGTGGCAATTCCGCTAAGGCGGGAACGGAGATTGATCAAACTGGCGATGACTTTTAAAAAAAACGGCTCTCCCGTCAGCTCGATGTCAAATCTTCCCCACTGATAGGTGCCTTGAAGGCCCTGATGAATGGTCTCCAAGGCGCCAGCGGGCAGATGGGTGTCGGCATGTAGAAAGAGTAGTATTTTGCCTTTGGCGAGCTTTGCCCCGGCATTCATTTGCCGGGCCCGCCCCTTGGGTGCCGATATGACCCGGTCTGCCCACGGTTTACTCAATTCAACCGTATTGTCCTGGCTGCCACCGTCCACCACAATGATTTCGGCGTCATTACGCAGCGGTTGCAGGGATTTCAGACAGGTTTCAATGCTTTTCGACTCTTGATAGGCAGGAATGATAATGGAAAACTCCATTGTTCCGCTATTTAACAACAACCACTGTTGTTCCCTCCGCTCGTCTTGCCACCCTTGGACTCGGCAGGGGGGCGTAAGGTGCCGGGAGGCGCGCACCAACGCTTGCCTTCCCCAGGTTGCGCCGGCGCGATACCGATAAAATCCTGTTTGAGCGGTCCTTCGGTAAGAAAGCGGAACGTGCGTTCGCACACCGCCATTCTCTGGCCGCGGACAAAAACATGTTCTTCATCGTCGTAGACTTTTTCGAATGGACCTTTGTAGATGACGGCGTGGCCATAATCGGTGCACTCAGTTCCGGACGGTTTGACGGCAGTGACCGTTACCGCGCGGAATTCAATGTTTTCCACCACTTGCCAGGGCTCAGCGCCCCATTTGTCCAGGCGGATAGCGGCAAAGCCGGCATCGGCAAAGGCCTGTAGGAATTCGTGTTCCTGCAGGGCGCCGGAAATACAGCCACTCCACAGCTGAGGATCTTCCTTTAAAGTTTCCGGTACGGGTTCGTCGCTGACGATATCTGAAATCGCAATCCGGCCACCGGGTTTGACCACGCGAAAAATTTCCCGGAATAACTGCCTTTTGTCGCCGTCGTCCACCAGGTTCAAAACACAATTGGATATCACCAGATCCACTGAGTTGTCGGCAACCAGGGGGCGTTCCTTTTTTTGCTTGGCTTGCCAGGCTTTCAGGGCCAATAGATCGTCGTGAGCGCGGACCGGATGTTCAGACAGATATTGGTCCAGTGCCGCCACGTCCAATGCCAGATCCTGAATGATTCCTTTCACGAAACGCACCCGCTCCCCTCCCAGCTTTTCCGCCATCTCGGGTTGATATTTGCGTGCCAGCGCCAGCATGGCATCATTCATGTCCACGCCAATCACAAACCCCTCTGGCCCTGTCAACTGAGCGGCCATATAGCAAATTTTGCCGGAACCCGATCCCAGGTCTAGTACCACGTCGCCTTGACGGACATAGCGGGATGGGTCGCCGCAGCCATAGTCTTTGTCGATGATTTCCTGGGGCAGCAGTGTCAATAAGTCCCGGTCATAGTCCACCGGGCAACACAAGGCTTCCTGGCGCTCCTTGGCGCCTTCGGCATAGCGGTCAAGTACATGGGTTTCAATACTCATTGTTTTTATCCTCTGGAAAAAAGCGGGTTAACGTTATGTAAGTCGTATTCTTTTGAAAAATCTTTCATGAGCCATGTCGTTTTCCTTTGTCTGGCCCATTATACCCATGGGTTATGACAGGTCAGGGAGGATTCGCCTATACTGGTGGTTTCAGTTTATTCACACTCGAACTTGTCATGAATCCCAATCTCAACCGTTTGCAACCCTATCCTTTTGAAAAACTGGCCAAACTGAAAAGTGGCGTGGAGCCTCCTTCCGAGACAAGCCCCATTGCGCTATCTATCGGCGAGCCCCAGGACCCGCCGCCCCATTTTGTTGCCGAAGCCGTCATCGGCCATCTGCACGGACTGGCCAGGTACCCTCTGACCCGGGGCTTGCCGGAATTACGGGAAGCTATCGCATCTTGGTTAATGGGCAGGTTCCAGCTAGGGGAGGGAGGGGTTGATCCTCAGACCCAAGTGCTGCCGGTCAACGGCACCCGTGAAGCGTTGTTTTCCTTCGCCCAGGCGGTGATTGATCCGGCCGCTCAACCCCTGGTGTTGATGCCCAATCCGTTTTATCAGATATACGAAGGGGCGGCGCTGCTGGCTGGCGCCGAACCCTGTTATCTTAATGCCACTGAAGAGACTGGATGGTTGCCGGATTTCGAGGCGGTGCCCGATTCGGCCTGGCGCCGTTGCCAGCTGCTTTATCTTTGCACGCCTTCCAATCCCACTGGCCAGGTTATCGGCCTGAAAATACTGCAATCGCTAATAGAAAAGGCACATCGTTATGACTTTGTGATCGCTTCCGATGAATGCTACAGCGAATTGTACGGCGATGAGTCTCCGCCGGGGCTGTTGCAAGCCGCCAAAGCCATGGGCAACGATACTTATTCACACTGTGTTGTTTTCCATAGTCTGTCCAAGCGATCCAGCGCGCCGGGGTTGCGGTCGGGGTTTGTCGCGGGCGACAGCGGAATTTTGGCCCGATATTTCAAATACCGCACCTATCACGGTGGCGCCATGCCGTTGCCCACTCAGTGGGCCAGCATCGCGGCGTGGAAGGATGAGAATCATGTGAAGGAGAACCGCAAGCAATATCGAACCCGGTTTGAGGTGGCTGAATTGATCCTGTCAGAAGTCATGCCAGTTGTGGTGCCGCCGGCGGGATTTTATTTCTGGCTGCCCACACCTATAGACGATACGGAATTTGCCCGTGATTTATACCAGCAGCACAATGTGACGGTGTTGCCAGGAAGCTTTTTGTCCCGGGAAGTGGCAGGTATCAATCCCGGCCGCAACCATGTCCGTATCGCCTGGGTGCATCCCCTGGAAACTTGCCAGGAAGCCGCCGGCAGAATCCGGGAGTTTGCCGAAAGTCTGTAGCTAATTTATAGACCACCCTGCCAGTTCCTTAAGCGAGATGGTGGAGGTTTTAGAAATACTTGACCGGAATGAATTTCTGAGATACGTTGTATCTCATATAACCCATTACAGGTGAGCGCAGATGGCTACGACTATGGTACATGTCCGCATCGATGAACAGGTAAAACGGGAAGCCACCGAGGCCCTGGAGAAAATGGGGCTGTCAGTTTCCGATGCCGTGCGGATGTTGTTGGTGCGGGTTGCCGCCGAGAAACGGTTGCCATTCGAGGTGCGGGTTCCCAATGTGGAGACTCTGGCAGCCATTGAGGAAGCCGAAGAGGTCATTCGTGAGCGGCGGACCCGCTTTCAGTCCGCCGATAATTTGATTTATGATCTCGAAAAAGAAGCCGGCTCGTAAACGAACCAAACCCCCCAGAGCCTGCGACTATACCAAGGCATTCCTCAAGGACTGGCGACGCTTGTCCCGGTCTGGGCGTTATGACATGAACCGTCTCAGGACGGTTATGTTGCAACTGATCAATGGCGAAAATCCCTTACCGTCTGAGTTGAAGGACCACCCATTGTCTGGTGACATGCAAGGCTTGCGGGAATGCCATATAGGCGGGGATTTCCTGTTGATTTACCGTCTGGACGACCACAAAGCCGGGGAGATGGTCGTCTTCGTCAGAGCGGGAACCCATGCGGAACTGTTTGAATGAAGCGCCGGATTGACGGCGAGCCTTGGGGATGATCTTTAACCCGGATATTTCACCAGCCGGCTTTGGGCCTCTGGATAAATAACGGATGTATCAACATAAATCACGGTGATTCCTGACAAAAGACAACAGCCATTTTGTCTTCGGTCCAATCCGGCACCCACACGCGCCTGTCCTGCGCCATCATCCGGAATGCTGATGAAATTTCCGGGTTAAGCGCTCTGGTGCTTTCCCACAGGATGTATGCTTAGCGGTGATAACCTGCCAGTTCCACATACCCCTGGCCGCTGACGGGTTTGCCTCGATGCCTGCCTTGGATATTGACGGCCCCTTCCCAATACTTGAAAGTCAAATTCAATTCCTGATTGGGAATGACGGGCTCAATGGTCAAGTCCAGATCATATTGGGGGACTTGCAGTCGCCATTTGGCGGGGTATTCGATGCCGGTTTGGGGGGATTGCCAGGTGGCCAGGGGTTGAATGGAAACGTTATTGTGGTCTAGCCGCGCCAAACCACCTTTGACATCAATCAAGGTACCGGCACTATGGGAATCGGTTTGCCCGTTTTTAAGACGCAGGCGGTAGAACATCACGTCGTAACCATCCGACAGTTGCAGCGCGAACCAGTCCCATCCTGCCTGATCTTTTGAAAGAGCGCTGGTGCTCCATTCCCGGTCCATCCAACTGTTGCCCGCCACAGAGTAGAAATGGTTGCCGATTTGGAGGGTGCCTGTGGTGGGCAGACGGGTAAAGGAATAATAATGGGAGGCTTGGCCCGGGCCGGCGCCTTTTTTGCTAAAACCGCGATCCCCTTGCAGGACGATGGGCTTGGCGGGGGATAATGTTAAATCGAGGCGGATTTGCTTTTCATGGGCTTGGAGTCTCAAGGGAAAATCCGTGCCTTCGACTGGCGTGATTGACCAATCATCGAGCCATATATGCAGTTTTTCCTTGCTGGCCCCAGCCAGGCCCGCGGCGCCCCGGCTGAAACGCTCGAAAGCATGGAAACGGCCTGTATCGGCGTCGGTCAAGGCGAAATGGGCCATGTAGATCTGGTTGGTTCGCCATGCCGATGAGGATTGAGGCTTGACAGGGGACAGGGAGATGCGGAAAAAGGTCAGTTCATAACCAAAGCGGCGTCCACTGGCGTCTTTCAGGTTTCCGGTGAAATACCACCACTCGGTTTTGTAATCGTCGTGCGGGCCGTGGTCGGCGGGAAAAGAAAAGGGCCGGGGGGCGAGCACTTTGGCATAGCCTTCTGAAGCGCCAGCGGTCAAGGTATTGATGACAGCGTGGTTAGTGGTTTGGGGGTGAACGGCTGCTTTTTGCAGGCGCCAGACAGCAATGATCCCAACCGCCAGAATGACAGTGAGAGTGAAAAAGCGTAATTTACCAGCCAAGGAATTCAGGTGGAATGAATTAATTGGACAAAGGCCGGTGCTCCAGCCAGGCAATCTGATAGGGCTGGAGAAGGATTTGCGAAGTGAGTTGTTGGGTATCCAGTAACGAATGCCAAGGGCCTTCCGGCAGCAACACGCTGTTTGGGGTGGGCTGAAGATTGTGAAGCGCGAGAATGGTCTGGCAGCCATCGTGGCTTTGCCGTTTTAAGGCAAATACCCCAGGTCCTAAATCCAGAATGGTTTGCGGGCTGTCTGGATGGAATGCGGCTTGCTCCCGGCGTAACGAGAGCAAGCGGGTCAATCCCTTGAAAACTTGGGCTTGGGGGGTTTTGGGGTTTTTAAACAGCATGATGAGTTCATCATAAGACCATTTGTGCCGGTTGATGGCCCGGGGCGCGCCGGTTTTTTCGACGCCTTCCGTATCATTGGGAGTGGCAAACAGGCTGGGCATGTAGGTAGCCGGGATACCTTGCAACGCCAGCATGATGGCGTGGCTGCATAAAAACCGTTGCACCGCGAATGCGTCGAGTCCGTGGCAGGTGCCCTGCATGGCGCTGAACCAGGTGATATTGAGTTCGTAAGGCGATTCGCTGCCGTCCGGGTTGGCGCGCATGGAGACCAGTCCGCCATAACTTTTCATGGCCTGCGCCAGGGCGTTGATTTCTTCTTGGGGGACCAGCCCTTCCAGAGGCCTGAGACCAATGCCGTCGTGGCAAGCGAGGAAATTCAAGAAAGTACAGCCTGCCGGTGGCGGTTCCAATTGTTTTGCCCACTCGGTCAGGCGGCGGGCGTCGGCATGATAAAGGGCGTGGAGCACCAAAGGGGGCAGGGGAAATTGATAGACTACATGGGCTTCGTCTCCGTTGCCGAAATAACTGATATTTTCTCGGTGAGGGACGTTGGTTTCGGTGATGAGTATGGTGGCAGGGGCGACTTGATCCACCACATCGTGCAGCAGCTTGACCACCTCGTGGGTTTCCGGCAGATGGATGCAGGGAGTGCCGATTTTTTTCCAAAGATAGGCAATAGCGTCTAAACGAATCTTTTGTGACCCCTTATTGATATACAGGAATAAGATATCCAGGAATTCAAACAGTACCTTTGGATTTTGAAAATTGACATCGATTTGATCGGCGCTAAAAGTCGTCCACACCCATTTAGGGCCCCTGATCGTTTCAAAGCAAGTCAACACTGGGTGAGTACGGGGGCGTACCACCATGGATAAATCGCTGTCCGGATCCGCTTCGATAAAATAGTCCCGGCCAGGTTCCAGGTCCTTCAGAAAGTTTTGGAACCATCGGTGCTGACTGGAGACGTGGTTGATGACCAGGTCGGTCATCAATTTAAAGTCCCGGGCAATTGCTTCGATATCCTCCCACGTGCCCAATTCTGGATTTACCCGGGAATAATCAATAACAGCGAAACCGTCATCGGAACTATAAGGGAAATAGGGCAGGATATGGACGCAGTCAATCACGCCGCTCAAATTTTCCCTCAGAAAACGGTGCAGGGTTTGCAAAGGTTTTTCATTTGCCTGACGTAGGCTGTCACCGTAGGTGATAAGTACACTGTCCTTTTCGTCCCAGCGCTGATTTACCGGCGCCGGCGTAATTGGACGGAACGCCTGGAGCTTGGCCAGGAGTTTGCGGGTTAACGCCGGGGCTTGTTGGGCGCCGTAGAGAAACCTGAGCCTGGCCTCAAGGCGCTCTTTTATCACCGGGGAAAAACGGTTGGAAAAAGCCATTAATCGCGAAAGTTGATGAACTGCAACGGAAGATCCAATTTTGCTTCGCGCAAAGTTTGTATTACCTTCTGAAGATCGTCGCGTTTTTTCCCGGTGACCCGGATTTTCTCCCCCTGGATGCTGGCTTGTACCTTCAGTTTGGTGTCCTTGATCAGCTTTGTGATTTTCTTGGCCAGCTCCTTGTCGATGCCCTGACGCAAAGTCACTGTTTGGTGAGCGGCTTGACCGCTGATTTGTGGTTCGCCAATATCTAGGCAAGCAATATCGACGCCCCGTTTGCTCAACTTCATTTGCAGAATATCGAGCATCTGTTTGAGCTGAAAATCATTTTGAGCGTGCAGGGCGATTTGCTCTCCTTCCAACTCGAAACGTGCGCCCGACCCCTTGAAATCAAAGCGGGTGCTGACCTCGCGGTTGGCTTGATCCACTGCATTGGCGGCTTCGTGGAGATCGATTTCGGAAACAATGTCAAATGAAGGCATTGGAATTCTCTATGGTTTGTTTTTAGTTATCTTTCTTCGTGGAAGGCGTCTTCATCCCCTTCGGTGGGAAAACTGTCATCGCTCCATTCTTCTCCCCCTTCTTCCAGGCCCATCTCGGAAAACTGGATATCATCGGCTTCCACGTCATCGATTGGGCCGGTCCAGTCTTCGGGTTCTTCAATGGGTTCCAGATTCATCTCCGGCCAGACGTCAACGTCAATTTCATCCACGTTGCCGTCGAAATATTGAATTTCAATGGTGCCTGCATCTTCGTCGATGACGACGACTTCAAACTTTTGGTTGGTATCCAGATCCAGATACCAATTGCCTGCAATGGGATCGGCTTCTGTCATGGCGCCCTCCGCATGGATTGGTCGAGATGCATCGTCTTTGTGGGACCCTGAAGTTCAGGGATGGTTTCTGCCAGAATCGTATCACAACCAAAAAAGGAGAAAACCCTACTTAACCTGGATCTTCCACCAGCTGGCTCTGAGTCCCTGTATAAGTAACTGATGTATAAACAGAAATCACGGAGATTCATGAAAAAAGCAAGAACCATTTTGTTCCCGGCCCTGGCCGGTCCTGGCAAGCCTGGGCTTGAATTTCCCTCAAGCCATATAGCTATGCCTTTCAGTCCAATTCGGCGCTTAGTCGCACCTGTCCTGCGCCATCATCCGGGATGCTGATGAAATATCCGGGTTAACGTTTTTTTGTCCGCATGATGATTTCGTAGGCTTCGCGTATCTTTTGGGTTTTCTCTGTGGCGATTTTTACCATTTCCTCAGGCAACCCTTTGGCCACCAGCTTGTCGGGGTGGTGTTGACTCATCAACCGCCGGTAAGCTTTTTTGACTTCGGCAACGCTGGCATTGCGGGAAAGTCCCAGCACGGCATAGGCGTCAGTAAGGCTCGGTTCCCGTGGTGCCGGTCTTCTGCGGTGATAATGGCGGCCTTGCTGATAACGGGCTTGGGAAAAGCGCAGTTGTGCCTCCATGAAAGCTCTCAGGGCTTGAAATTCAAAGCGGGAGAACCCCAGTTGTTCACAAATGTGCAGTAATAAGCGCTCTTCGATGGGGTGAAGGTGGCCATCGGCAAAGGCGGCCTGTAAGAGAATTTCAATAAAGACCCGGATGAGTGTCGAACGCCGGCCCACTTCGTGACGGAACTGTGCCAGTGTGTCATCCAGGGGGAAATGAGGGGATTTGCCTTCGTTGAACAGGCGGATGGCGGCTTCGCGCATTTCCCGGGGCAATTCCATCCGCTCCATGATTTGGCGGGCCATGTCGATTTCCGCTTCTGTGACTCTGCCGTCGGCTTTGGCCAGATGTCCCATCACCGAGAAAGTGGCGGTGAAAAAGGCCATCTGGATCCGTTCCTGACGCCCCGGTTCGATCCGGGCGAAGGGTTCCATACCTTCCATGCCCCGGTCGAACTGATGGCCAATGGCCGCCCCCATCAAAGCGCCCAGCGGCCCGCCCAGCATAAATCCGAAAGTTCCCCCAAAAACTTTACCCAGCCAGCTCATATTGTTGCAGATCGCTTGCGAAAATGAATAAAAAATCCCATTATGGCATTTTTATGTGCCAAGGAAAAAATACCCATGCCTCCTGTAACCTTGTATGAATCGAATCTGCAAAGCCTGAAATTATTGGGGCGGGGCAAAGTCCGGGATATTTACCAAGTCGATGCCGGACATTTGCTGATTGTCACCACCGATCGCTTGTCCGCGTTTGATGTGGTATTGCCCGATCCCATTCCTGAAAAGGGGCGGATTTTGACCCGGCTTTCCAATTTTTGGTTTGCCCGGATGGAGAAGGTGATTGTCAATCATTTGGTGAATGTGCCTATCGAGGATGTATTGCCCAACGCCCAGGAGCGGGACCAGGTGAGTGGCCGGGCAGTGGTAGTCAAAAAACTTCAGCCATTGCCGGTGGAAGCGATTGTCCGGGGTTACTTGATTGGTTCCGGTTGGCGCGATTATCAGCGCGCCGGGGCAATCTGCGGCATTCCCTTGCCGGCGGGGTTGCAGCAGGCGCAACCATTGCCTGAGCCCATCTTTACCCCTTCCACCAAGGCGGAAATTGGCGCGCACGACGAAAACATCGATTTTCCCCGGACCATTGAATTATTGGGGCGGGAGATGGCCGAAAAGGTGCGGGAGGTGAGTTTGCGGATTTACGCCGAGGCTGCCGAATATGCCAGAGGGCGGGGTATTATTATCGCTGATACCAAGTTTGAATTTGGCGTGGATAAGGAAGGAAATTTATATCTTATCGATGAACTGCTGACCCCGGATTCTTCCCGGTTTTGGCCGGTGGATCAATACCGCGTGGGGATCAGTCCGCCCAGCTTTGACAAGCAATTTATCCGCGATTACCTGGAGGCCATCGGTTGGAACAAGAAACCGCCGGCGCCCCATTTGCCACCGGAGATTATTGCCAAGACAGCAGAGAAATACCGGGAGGCGGAAAGACGTTTGATAGACGGGGATTCAAAGTAAACCGTGTTCCGCAAAGGAGTAGATTTCACCGTCGCCGATGATAATGTGGTCCAATACACGAATATCGAACAGCGCCAGGGCTTCCCGCAGTTTTTCAGTGATCGCCCGGTCTGCCTGGCTTGGCTCGGCCACACCCGAAGGGTGGTTGTGGGCGAAAATGACCGCTGCGGCGTTTAATTCCAGCGCCCGGCGGGCAACTTCCCGAGGATAGACACTGCTGGCATCCAGTGTGCCCCGGAACAATTCTTCAAAACGAATCACCCGATGACGGGTATCCAGAAACAAAGCGGCAAAGACTTCGAAAGGATAATCACGCAAATGACGCTGCAAAAAAATCTTGGTGACTTCCGGATCCTTCAACGGTTCTCCCCGCTGCAAGGTTTCTTGCAGATGGCGGCGGGCAATTTCCATCGCCGCCTGGAGCTGAGCGTATTTGGCCAATCCCAACCCCTTGTGCTCCGTGAATTGTTTGGCATCTGCGTCAAGCAGGGCGCGCAGCGAGCCGAACTCTTTGAGCAGATCCCGCGCCAGGTCCACTGCGCTTTTGCCCCGCATTCCAGTACGCAAGAAAATCGCCAGCAATTCTGCATCGGAAAGGGCTTGAGGGCCGCGTTCCAACAGTTTTTCCCGGGGCCGTTCTTGAACCGGCCAGTCGTTGATTGCCATAGTGATACTGATAAGTTGTTGAAAATACCTAATCCAAGCATAGACCAATGAATCGATCTTGCAGGGGCCGGACTTTGGTAGGGGTGACAGGAGGTATTGCCGCCTACAAATCGGCGGAACTGGTGCGGCTTCTGCGCCGCCGAGACCATGAGGTCCAGGTGGTGATGACCGAATCGGCTACCCGTTTTGTCAGCCCGTTGACTTTCCAGGCGTTATCAGGCCGCACTGTCCGGACCTCGTTATGGGACGAGGCTGGCGAGGCGGCCATGGGCCATATTGAACTGGCGCGCTGGGCTGACCGTATTTTGGTGGCGCCGGCAAGTGCCGATTTTCTGGCTAAACTTAATACAGGGTTGGCGGATGACCTGTTGGCGACGCTTTGCCTGGTGGCGGAATGCCCCCTGTGGGTTGCCCCGGCCATGAACCGTTCCATGTGGCGGCATCCAGCGACTCAGGCTAACGTCAAAAGTTTGCAGCTAAGGGGGGTGAAAATTTTGGGGCCAGCCGAAGGGGAACAGGCCTGTGGCGAGACTGGGCCAGGACGGATGTTGGCGCCGGAGGAAATACTCTCTTCCTTGGAGGCCGAATTGCAAGCAGGACCGTTACAGGGAACCAGAGTGATGGTAACAGCGGGACCCACCCGGGAAGCCATCGACCCAGTACGATATATCAGTAACCGCAGTTCCGGGAAAATGGGGTACGCGGTTGCCCAGGCGGCCCGGGAGGCCGGCGCTGTGGTCACCTTGGTGACCGGGCCAACGGTATTGACGCCGCCGCAGGTAACAAAATTGGTTCGAGTAGAAAGTGCCGGGGAAATGTATGAGGCGGTGATGAAATGGGTAGAGGGGCAAGATATATTCATTGCAACTGCAGCAGTGGCCGACTACGCACCAGTTGAAAAGGAAAAGAATAAAATCAAAAAAAAACCTGAAACAATACAATTGGAGCTGACTCGTACCCCCGATATTCTGGCGTCGGTGGCTGCGTTGGAGAACAAACCCTTTACTGTCGGGTTTGCGGCTGAAACCCGATCCCTGGCGCAATACGCCAGGGAAAAATTGGTCAGGAAAAACCTGGATATGATTGCCGCCAATATCGTCGGGGAAAAGCAAGGTTTTGAGGTGGAAGACAATGCTTTGGATGTATTTTGGCCGGGTGGAGAAACTCATCTTTCCCTTTCCTCTAAATTGACATTGGCCCGGCGACTGATTGGCTTGGTGGCGGAACGTTATGAAGCACGAAATTCAACTGAAAATACTCGATGATCGTTTGGGAGAAACCATTCCTTTGCCGGAATACGCAACTTCCGGCTCTGCCGGATTGGATCTCAGGGCTTGTTTGGAAAGCCCGTTGACATTGGCACCGGGGGAAACCGCACTCATCCCCACGGGGTTGGCCATTCACATAGGCGATGCTTCCCTTGCCGCGGTACTGTTGCCCCGTTCGGGTTTGGGTCACAAGCACGGTATCGTCCTGGGGAATCTGGTGGGATTGATTGACTCCGATTATCAGGGAGAGGTGATGGTGTCTTGTTGGAACCGGGGCGTGGAAAGTTTCACCATTCAAGTGGGCGAGCGGATTGCGCAAATGGTGTTTGTACCCGTGGTGCAGGCAGAATTCCAGGTGGTGAAAGAATTTTCAGAATCTGAAAGAGGCAAGGGTGGATTCGGTCATACGGGCCGCCACTGACAATGGGAATTTGATATGAGCCTGGTGCGTTTATTGATTTTTTTATTCAGTGCCGTGTTGTTGGTGCTGACTTTGGTGGTGGGAACCACCTATTATTTCTCCTGGTTAAAAACCCGTGAACTTCAAAATCAGCAGCTTCACGCCCTTGCCAACGTCACCGCCTCTCAACTTGCCAGTCGAAGTCGGGATTTAGTTGCAGTGGTAGAGGGTTTGAGTCAAGATCCTGGCATAGCCAATGCGTTGACCCTGGGGGGGGAAGTGCTTCAATTTGAGGAACGCCAGGCTCAGCAGGTGATACCCAGTGCCCTGCTTGTCAGGTTGTTGCCGAAGGGTAGCTACTCCTTGGATGAAGCACGCAAGCCAGCCATGGGTTATGCGGATTTGGACTTGGTTCACCAGGCTGAAATCGGCGAACCACCTCCTGTGGCCCATGCTTTTGCTTCCTCTGACCGCCATATTGCTGTTGCCAGGGCAATTAAAAATGAAGGGGAAACCATTGGCGTCCTGCTGGCCAGTATTTCCCTAAAGTGGTTGCAAGCTTCGGTTCCAGCGCCTGAGGCGGGCGCACTGGCATTGCGCCAAGGTGACTTAACCTTGGCATTCAAAGGGAATAGCCAATTGCAGTCTGAACCGGATAATGGCCACTTTTCAGTGGCAGGTACCCCTTGGGAAATCCGGTTTTGGGTGCCTGCGCCACAACTTGGCAATACTTTAACCTACGGTATTACCTGGATTGCAGCGCTAGCTGTCATGGGGATACTGTTCTACTTTGGATTACGCAAAGTGAGAAGTGCTTTGCGTAAAGATGAAACCACTTTTTACAGTTTGGTGAACGATTTAGTGGCTGGACAAGCCCAGGGGAGTTACTCGGTAATCCTCCAGGAATTACAGCCTCTCATCAATCGCTTGATGCACTTGAATCGAAGGGTGGTTAGGCAGTCTCCGCAGATAACCGTTGAGGAAGCAGGCGAAAAGCCTGCCGCGCTGCCTGAGAAGGGAGAGGAGAAGCCAGCTGCGACACAACCAGCCACGTTTTCCGAGCCCGAGCCGGAAGAGCATGCTATCAATGTGAGTGAAGATATTTCAGTACCGGAAGCTATTTTCCGGGCTTATGACATTCGTGGCGTGGTGGGCGAAGATCTGTCCCCGGACATTCTGTTTGTCTTGGGCCGGGCGATTGGCAGCGAGGCGTATGCCCAGGGGGATCAGAGCGTGATAGTGGCGAGGGATAAGCGCGAATCCAGCGCCGAATATGCCCGGGCATTGATGGAAGGGATAAAATCCAGCGGGCGGGATGTGATAGATTTGGGGCCCGCACCCACGTCTTTGGTTTATTTTGCCACTCAGTATCTGACTTCCCGTTCCGGGGTAATGGTTACTGCCAGTCATAATCCCGCCAAGTATAATGGCCTTAAAATCGTGCTGGGGGGCGAACCCTGTCACGGGGAAAAGTTGAAGCAGCTGAAACAACGCATCGATGCGGGAGACTTTACTTCGGGCATGGGGGCGTTGGAAAGCCAGGATTTGACTGCGGACTACATTGGCGCGGTAGTGGAGGATATTCAAATCGGCCGGCCTTTGAAAGTGGTAGTGGATTGTGGGGGTGGGGCGGCTGATCCCCTTGTGCCCATGTTGCTGCGTACATTGGGCTGCGAAGTCATGGAAATCCATACGGATAGGGACCCGGATCCAACCCATCCCGAAGCTTTGAAAGAATTGATTGCCAGAGTCAAATCCGATACCGAGGTGGAACTGGGATTGGCCTTTGATGGCGACGGCGACCGTATGACCGTGGTGGATTCGGAAGGCAAGATGATTCTCCCTGACCAGGTTTTGATGGTGCTTGCGGCCGATGTGCTTTCCCGGGAGCCGGGTGGTGATATTGTGTTTGATGTCAAATGCAGCCGGCATCTGGCGGGATATATCGTGCAACACGGTGGCCGGCCGGTGATGTCCGCTTCAGGCTATGGCAATATCCGCAAAAAGATGGAGGAAGTCAATGCCGTGATGGGCGGTGAGTTCAGCGGTCATTTGGTGATCAAGGAACGTTGGTACGGTTTTGACGATGCTGTCTATGGCGCTGCCCGGTTGCTGGAAGTCTTGTCCGCGGAACCCTTCTCTCCCGCCGAGGTATTTGCGGAGTTGCCTGAATCCGTCGCCACACCGCAATTGAGTGTGGAAATGAACGAAGGATCCCCGGCAAAAATCATGCAAGCCCTTTCCAGTTCAGTGGACACTTATTTTACTGATGCCAAAGTGAGCAAACTGGATGGCTTGCGCGTGGATTTCGCTGATGGTTGGGGTTTGGTGCGCGCTTCCAATACCACCCCCAGCCTGGTTTTCCGCTTTGAAGCCGATGACGAGGAAGCGCTGGCCCGGATTCAGACCCGGTTTAAGGAATGGCTTGAAACCCTGGATGAGCCATTTGATTTGCCCTTTGGCAATCGTTTTCAGGAAACGCTTGATTATGGATAAACAACCGCCATTGCCGGAAGATTTTGCCGGCCGGATTGCCCATGTTCTGATTGAATCCTTGCCCTATATCCGCCGCTTCCGTGGCAAGACCGTGGTGATCAAATACGGCGGCAATGCCATGGTGGATGACAGACTCAAGCACGGTTTTGCCCGGGACGTGGTGCTGCTGAAACTGGTGGGTATCAACC
>JALSQY010000068.1 GCA_026985035.1 Methylothermaceae bacterium | reverse complement strand
AGGGATTGTTTTACAAGGGAAATACCTTGCCATCCCTGGCGAAGGGTTTGCGGGAATTCTGCCCCGGCCCCATTTTGGAAATCCCCCTCGTTCCCCCTTTAGGAAAGGGGGAAGATAAATTGAAGGGATGGGTTGTTAAGAATGGAAATCCCCCTCGATCCCCCTTTGAAAAGGGGGAGGATAGAGGTGGGGGTCTTTGAAAAGGGGGAGGATAGAGATGGGGAGCCTTTTGGGAAAAAAGTTTCTGGTATCTGGCTCTGGATCGGACCAACTGGAAAGTAGGCGGAACCGTAATCAACTTTCCGGGCAATCCAAATCCAGCTTTTCACATGCCAACCCTCGGCGTAGATCATTTCAGTGTGGCACACGCCTTGATCACTTCTCCCACCAGACCCGGCCCCCGGTAAATGAGCCCGGTATAAAGCTGGACCAATTTAGCCCCGGCCTCGAATTTGGCAGTAGCGTCTTTGGTACTGAAAATACCACCACAGCCAATAATGGGTATCTTTTCACCCAGTAGTGAATAAAGTTGGTGGATGATTTCTGTCGATTTTTGAGACAGGGGCTGGCCACTGAGACCGCCTGGTTCCTGGCCATGGGGCAATGATTCGACGGAGGAGTGATCGAGGGTGGTGTTGGTGGCAATCACAGCGTCGATGCCGTGGTGCAAAAAAATAGCGGCTTGCTGGGCCAGTTCTGCTTCGGTAAGATCGGGGGCGATTTTGACGGCAATGGGCAGGCGTTTGCCCCAGTGTTTTGTTAATTGTTGCCGCCGCTGAAGCAGTTGAGCCAACAAATTATCTAGTGCCTCCCCGTGTTGCAGGTCCCTGAGTCCCGGGGTATTGGGAGAAGAAATATTGATGGTGACATAATCAGCCAGGTTATAGACCTTTTCCAATCCCAATAGATAATCCTCGGCGGCTTTTTCCTGCGCTGTGTCTTTATTTTTCCCCAGATTGACTCCAAGGATGAAATCCCGCTGATCCAGTTGTCTTAGGTTTGCCACTAAATGGTCAATACCTTGATTGTTGAATCCCATGCGGTTGATCAAGGCCTGCGCTTGGGGTATGCGGAATAACCTGGGCGGGGGGTTGCCGGGCTGGGGTCTGGGAGTGACGGTGCCGACTTCGATAAAGCCAAAGCCCAGTGACGCAAGCCCTTTGATGTGATCACCGTTCTTGTCCAAACCGGCGGCCAATCCGGCACAGTTAGGGAAACTAAGGCCCATGACTTTGACTTCCGCCGAGGGGAAAGTCTGCCGTACAGGATTGAGTGGTCCCAGCTTGGCTGCCCAATCCAGGGCATTCAAAGTGAGATGATGGACGGTTTCCGGGTCGAGCCGGAAGAGCCAGGGGCGAAGCCAGCGGTACCAGTCAATCATGGGGTGTTCAAGGGAATGGCTTCGCGGATTTGCATTAGTTTCTGGCGATCCAGTGGATTACTCCGTTGTTGCTGGTCACACAAGGCTCCTCTAAACCCAAGATAATCTGGCGCCAATTCCAGAAGCGCGGGAATGTCTGCAAGCCGGAGAGAGCCGGCCAGGCCGGTGAGTAATGTTTGTTCGCGGGCCCTGTCGATAAAACGCTGCAAAAAAGGCAAGGGCCGGAGTTTGGTCAAGGGGCCTTGCTCTTTGCGGGCAGTATCCAGCATGACGCCTTTAAAACCTGCTTTTGCCAAGGTGTCTATCAAGGGTAAGGCAATCAAGTAATCGGCAAACAGCACTGCTATCAAGGCAAAATCCTGAGTGACCGGCGCAAGCGCTTGCAAAGTTCCTTCGATGTCGCCGCCGGGGAAAAAACCGATTTTAATGAAATCGACACCTGTGGCGCCTGTGGCTTTGACCGCTTCCACAATGGGTTTGGGTTGCAGTATCTTGTCTCCGATCGTGGCGCTGATCCGTTGGTGGGGGAGTGCTTGGACGATAGGTGTGATTTCATCCAGGGGTAGAGCGCCCAAAGCGCCCTCGCGAGGATTTTTGAGATCAATCAGATCCACTCCGGTTTCAGCGGCAAGCCGGGCTTCTTCCAGGTTGGCCACACTGGCGAGCAGGTCAGTCATGTAACGTGATTTTCCTTTTGGTAACGATGGATTTTTTCCATCAGCCAGTTCCAGGCCTCTTTTTCCCTGGGACCGGCGGTTTTACTGATGGCAATTTCCAAATAGGCGATTTCTCGGGTGATTTTTTCCCAGGGAAGACGGTCAAGACGGCTGACCAGAATGGCGGCTTCCAGCACCGCGCATTGGGCCCGGTTAAAACCCTTGAAAGGGCGGTGATTGGCTTGCAGGATGCCATGACAAAAGAGTTTTGGCCGGGTGGCATCGTCTTCCACGCGGGTCAATTTCAACTCATAATGGGAAAGCGTATCGCGCAGACGTACTCCAGGCACTGTATCGGCGGGAACCAGCGGCCAATCCGCCCTGTCAGTTAAACATCCGGCGAAAATCCGTACGTCATCGGTGGCATTGATGATGGCATAACCGGTGGCCAGGATATTATCCAGGGTGCGGGACGGGCGGAAGGGCAAAATAATCCATTGATCCTCATGGGTGTGAATACCCATGGGTGCAATATGGGGGTCACCTCTGGCATTAGTGGTGGTGACGATGGTTTCCAGAATCATGTTTTTGGTTTCTTTTTGAGAGTGGTGCCGGCTTCTTTGTAGGTGTGAGGATCTACCTGTGCCTCTTCGGGTGGATCAAACGCGCAGCCCCAATCAAGCATTTCGTCTTGGTTGTAACGCTTGCCAAGCTGCCAGGCGATCTGGGCGCGGGCCAGTTCGACGCCCAGGTAAAAGGCATGTCCTCCGTCTTCTTCGACCCCCAGTTTGGGGAATAACTCAAAAGGATCGTTTGCGGTATGGAGGCCGTCGCGGTTGAAAATGTGAATGCCTTCTGCGGTGATTTGAATACGGTAGCTGGGGTCGCGGATCATGTTCGCCAATTCTTGAACCTCGGCGAAATTATACGGGAAAGGCTTGGGTTCGTGGAGACACATGAGTCCTGGGTGGATATGTTTGGGCAGGGTATTGTGTTCCCGCGAGTAATAAAGGATCCTCCGGGCCAGATCTGCTTCCGGGATAGCTCGGCGGGCGTGGCCGCTGACCTGGGTGGCAAGAATATAGTGAATATTCAGTTCGCTGCAGATTCCCAACAACATGGTGTTGATGCCTACCGTGTCGGCGTGGGTGAGTTCGGTCAAATTACCCACGCCCATGAGTATTTCCGCTTCAGGATAGCGTTGCCTTATCTCATGGTAACGGACAATGGAAGCAGTAAATCCAAAATGAATGGGTTCCAAAATCGGGTCGAGAATATAGGGTTTGCCCAGCTTTTCCAATGCTTCCACCGCCTCGTCAAGGGTAGCTAGATCAATGGGGGGTTGGGGTATGACAATGGGTATCGTCTCTACTTGGTCGGCGATCCACAGGGTATCTTTGTGCAAGCTGAGCATAAAATCTGCGCCTGCCTTGCCGCCCCGGAGCAAATCGTCGGGGTTGAGGGAATCAATGCTGGTAGTAAAACCTTCGGCTTTCAAGGCTTGAAAAGTTTCTTCCAGATGAGGAAAGGGCGTGTTGGGCAGACAACCCACATCAATGACGTCGGCCCCGTGTTTGCGGTACCAATGGGCTTGCTGGAGAATTTCTTCGACGGTCATGTGGGGGGCTTCGGTCAATTCGGCAAAAATCTTGATGTCGTAGCGGGACAAATCCGGAACCACTTCCGCGTGGCCAAAAAAAGCCGGCAGATCTTTCAGTTCGTTGGGTCCTCTTTCCACGGGAATGCCAAGGTCCTGAGACAATTGTGCCAAATCTCCCCGGCAGCGGCCGGGCACCAAAATCCTGTCCGCTCCAAAGGTATCTTTGAGACGGCGGCGGATCATGTCCGAGGTCATCAATGCGGCAACCGTCAGACCCAATTGATGGACGGTGTATTCAAATTCCGGTTCCATCGCCTCAAGGATCTGGCGCAGTTGTTTTTCTGCCAGTTTGCCGGTGAGGAAAAGAATATGTTCCGGCTTGTCCGCCATATTGCCTTCGTTGTTGCTGAAAGAGGATATGCTACCATTCATGGGATTTTTTCGAGCATTTCCGTATAAGTTCAATTATGGTCGTGCTCTTACACAGTTGGCGGTTTTGAGTGAAGGATTCATGGGCGGAATATGAATAAAGCCAAATTGCCTTTCAGTCAGCGCATAAAACAGGACAAACCCATGATCATGGGGATACTGAATGTCACTCCGGATAGCTTTTCCGATGGTGGGCGCTACACTTCGGTGGAGGCTGCCTTGAAGCAGGCGCTGGCGATGGTGGCGGCGGGGGCGGAAGTGATTGATGTGGGCGGGGAATCCACCCGCCCGGGATCGGAAAGGGTGCCGTCGGACGAACAATTGCGCCGGATATTGCCTGTGGTTGAGGCGCTGGTTGCTAAGCTGCCTTCCCATGTTTATCTAAGTATTGATACGACACAATGCAGGGTGGCCGAAGCTGCCTTGCAAATTGGCGCCGATCTCATTAACGATATTTCCGCCGGCCGGGATGATCCTGATATATTTCAACTGGCAGCCGCGCATCGGGCGTGTATGGTGCTGATGCACATGCAAGGGTCGCCCAAAACCATGCAGAACCATCCCAGCTATGAAAATGTGGTGGAAGAAGTCCTGTTGTTTTTACTGCAACGGGCGGAGGTTGCCCAAGCTTGTGGCATAGCCCCGGAGCACCTGATTTTGGATCCCGGCATCGGTTTTGGTAAACGGAAAATAGACAATCTAAAATTACTGGCTCATTTGGACCGTTTTGCGGCCACGGGTTTTCCGGTGCTCCTGGGCACCAGCCGCAAGCGCTTTATGGGCGCAATCCTGGAAGTACAAGACCCTCAAGAATTGGTTTCCGCCACTGTGGCTACGACTACCCTGGGTGTGATGGCAGGGGTAAAGATTTTCCGGGTCCACGATGTCAAGGAAAATTGTCAGGCCATGGAAGTGGC
>JALSQY010000067.1 GCA_026985035.1 Methylothermaceae bacterium | reverse complement strand
AGGCGCGGCGGCTCCAGAGAAAAAGAAAATGGAGTAAGCTTCGCAAGTACATTCAAGCCAAGGATATGGCGCCGGCCGTTAGGAAATACCGCGACTTCCACATCTTCCACCACGCACACATTGCCTAATGCCAGGTTTTTGATTCGATAAAGCGGTACCTCGATTTTAGTGCCGTCAGCAAGAATGCCACTTTGATTACGAATAAAAGTGGCGTCTCCCGATGCTCGTAGTTCGGCCAGTGTCTTTTCATCAATGGTCGAAAAGCTCGAGCCAGTATCCACCAACAAGTTAATGGGCTGGAGGTGACCAAATTGTCCCTGGATATAGTAGGTACCCGTACCTGGGTTATGCAAGGCGACCGAGGAGAGAATTTCCCCACTGTGAGCATACAGAGAAAAGCATGCCAATCCCAGCCAAACCAAATAATTCGTTAACCTGACACCCATGCTTCGCCACCACCAGTTATGTTCAAAAGGGTTTCGAGAAAACCAGCCTGCTCTTGCCGGTTTTAAAAACTCTAATAAAAAGCGTAGTTGAGCCTCTGCTTTTTGCCTAGCGGTGTCCCGTATAATGAGAAGGACGTCACAAAAAGTCTCAATTTGGGAGGAGAGTATGAAAGCAATCATAGTGGAATCCTCGGGTGGGCCGGAAGTTTTGCAACTTTCCGTTGTGGAAACCCCGGCAATTCAGCGGCCGAATCAAGTCCTGGTCAAGGTAAAGGCGGCAGGCGTCAATCCCATTGACTATAAAATCCGTAATAATTTGGATCGTTTTCCCGTGACCCTGCCTGCCATTCTTGGATGTGATGGCGCGGGTATTGTGGAAGCTGTTGGTTCAGACGTTACCCGATTCCAATCTGGAGATGAAGTGTATTTTTACCAAGTGGGGTTCAATGGCCGCCAAGGCACCTACGCTGAATATGTTTTGGTGGATGAGGCGTTAGTGGCCCCTAAGCCAAAATCGCTGACTTTCGAGGAAGCTGCCGCCGTGCCATTGGTAATGATTACCGCTTGGGAGTC
>JALSQY010000066.1 GCA_026985035.1 Methylothermaceae bacterium | reverse complement strand
GCGTGGAAACCGATGAGCAAAGGAGTATGCTGGATAAGTTGGAGTGCGAACAAATCCAGGGGTTTTTGATCAGCCGTCCGCTGCCTGCGGAAAAAATACTGGATTTTGTACTGACGCATGAAAAACAAAGCGGGTAGGTCGGGTTAGGCGTTGGCCATTACCCGACAGTGACATGCCTGTTGGGTTATGCCAGGCCAACCTGCTTGGCTGGTGGAAAAACAAAGCGTTAGCCCGGCTATTTCACCAGCCGGCTTTGGACCTCTGGATAAGTAACGGATGTATAAACATAAATCACGGTGATTCATGACAAAAGACAAGAGCCATTTTGTCCCCGGCCCCAATCCTATCCCGGCCCTGGCTGGTCCGGGCACGTCTGGGCTTGAATTTCCCTCAAGCCGAAAGCCTGGCTTTCGGTCCAAGCCGGTGCCCAGACGTACCTGTCCTGCGCCATCATCCGGGATACTGATGAAATAGCCGGGCCAGGCAGGTGCAATGAAAATATAAAGATCAGTTAATTCGAGTGTGAGTTTCACCCATTTGTTCTAGTTTGTCTTCAGCTTCCAGCCAACGTTCTTCCGCCAAATGCAATTGCTTATCGATTTCGGCTTTTTCCAATAACAACGCTTGCAAACGCTGTTTTGCTTCCGGTTGGTAAAGGGAAGTATCAGCCAGTTGGTGCTCGATTCTTTCCTTGGCCTCGGTGAAATGTTGAACGGCTTTTTCCGCTTCGGCCAATGCCTGTTTCAGCGGGCGCAGCTGCTCGCGCCGTTTCGCTTCTTCCCGGCGCAGGTCTCGCCGGGATAGGGTGGGAATAGCGGGTTTGGTGGGAGTTTCACGATTGCGTTGTTCCAACAGCCAGCGGCGGTAATCTTCCAGGTTGCCGGAATAGGGGGTGGCGTGGCCATTGGCGACTAGCCAAAAATCATCGGTGATACAACGCAATAAATGACGGTCGTGGGAGACTAGAATCAATGCGCCGGGATAATCCTGCAAGGCCAGAGTGAGGGCGTGGCGCATTTC
>JALSQY010000065.1 GCA_026985035.1 Methylothermaceae bacterium | reverse complement strand
CCGCCTCACCGACGGCCTGGGCAACTACATCGCCTACACCCTCGACACCGAGGGCAACCGCCTCGCTGAGACCACCTACGACAGCAGCGGCAGCCTGCGCCGCCAGCTCAGCCAGACCTTCGACCTCTACAACCGCCTGGACACCACCGCCCAGGGCGACCCCCTGAACCCGCTGGAGACCACCAACCCGGACTTCGCCCCCGACGGCACCCTGGACCGGCAGACCGACGGCAACGGCAGCATCACCGACTACAGTTACGACGCCCTCCAGCGCCTCATCCAGGTGACCCAAAACCTCGGCGGCGCCGACCCGGCCACCGCCAACACCACCACCGCCTACGGCTACGATGTCGCCGACCGTCTCACCCGCGTCACCGACCCCAACGGCGGCGCCACCGCCTACGCCTACGACGACCTCGGCAACCTGCTCAGCCAGACCAGCCCCGATACCGGCACCACCACCTTCCAGTACGATGAAGCCGGCAACCGGGTCCGGAAGACCGACGCCCAAGGCCAGGTCTTCACCTACCGCTACGACGCGCTGAACCGCCTCGTCAGCCTCGACGCCCCGGGCACGGCCGACGACATCACCTACACCTACGACCGCTGCCCCAACGGCACCGGACGCCTGTGCACCGTCACCTACGGCAGCGGCACCCTGCCCGCCGGCAACCGGGTGCACTACCAGTACACCGCCTTCGGCGACATCCGCCGGCACCAGGGCATCCTGTACGGCTACGACGCCGCGGGCCGGGTGCAGACCCTCGATTACCCCTCCGGCAGCCGGCTGCGCTACACCTACGACGCGGCCGGCCAGGTCCGCCAGGTGGAGCTCACCGTCAACGGCCAGACCCAGACCCTGGCCGGCGGCCTGGGCCACGCCCCCTTCGGACCCCTCACCGGGCTCACCTACGGCAACGGCCTGGTGCTGAGCCAGACGCTCGACAGCGCCTACCGCCTGACCGCCCAGCGGGTGGTCGACAATCCCGCCAGTCCCACCGTCACCGTGCTGGACCGGACCTA
>JALSQY010000064.1 GCA_026985035.1 Methylothermaceae bacterium | reverse complement strand
GAGAAAAAAAAGCAGGGCTACCAGGCTACCGAGCATGTCAGAAAATACTACGACACTGCCCGTGGCTAAGGAGGGGCAGACATGAAATTGACCCGGGTAGCGCCTTCGGCAGACGAAGACAAAGGCATCGACCGCCGCACCTTTATTTATCAATCGGCAGTGGCGGCCGCGGGGGCGGGTTTGGCCGGCGCTCTGCCACTCAGATTCATGCGCAAGGTGGAAGCCCACGAGGGCCATCACCACGGCCCCGAGGATTACCGCCAGGTGCGTACCATTTGCACTCACTGTTCGGTCGGTTGCGGTATCATCGCCGAGGTCAAAAACGGCGTGTGGATAGGCCAGGAACCAGCTTTCGATCATCCCATCAATCTAGGGGCCCATTGCGCCAAGGGAGCATCGGTGCGCGAGCACGGCCACGGGGAAAAGCGCCTGAAATATCCGCTGAAAAAGATCAACGGCCAGTGGCGCCGGATACCCTGGGAGCAGGCCATCGAGGAGATCGGCGACAAGCTGCTGAAAATCCGTGACGAGTCGGGGCCGGATGCCGTGTATTGGCTGGGTTCCTCCAAACACAATAACGAACAGTCCTATCTGTTGCGCAAGTTCGTCGCCTTGTGGGGCACCAACAATGTCGATCACCAGGCCCGCATCTGCCACTCCACTACCGTGGCCGGAGTGGCCAATACCTGGGGCTACGGGGCGATGACCAATTCCTACAACGATATCCACAACAGCAAGGCCATTTTCATTATCGGTGGCAATCCCGCCGAAGCCCATCCGGTGTCCATGCAGCATATTTTCCGCGCCAAGGAGAAGGGCGCCCGCCTGATTGTAGTGGACCCGCGCTTTACCCGCACCGCTGCCCATGCCGACCAGTACGTGCGGATTCGGCCGGGTGCGGATATTCCATTTATCTATGGGATTTTGTGGCATATCTTCAAAAACGGTTGGGAAGACAAAGCCTTTATCCAGCAGCGGGTGTATGGCATGGAAGCCATCCGCAGGGAAACCGCCAAATGGCCCCCGAAAGAAGTGGAAAACGTCACCGGCATTGCGGAAGAGGAGGTTTTCGGGGTCGCCAAAACCCTGGCGGACAACCGGCCGGGCACGGTGGTCTGGTGCATGGGTATCACTCAGCATCACCACGGCAACAACCAAACTCGCTTGCTGTGCATCTTGCAGTTGGCCCTGGGCAACATGGGCGTGGCCGGCGGCGGCACCAATATCTTCCGGGGCCACGACAACGTGCAGGGGGCGACCGACCTGGGGCCCAATGCCCATACCCTGCCTGGATATTACGGCTTGAGCGAAGGGGCCTGGCGCCATTGGGCGCAGGTTTGGGGTA
Source organism: Methylothermaceae bacterium (assembly GCA_026985035.1). GTDB lineage: Bacteria > Pseudomonadota > Gammaproteobacteria > Methylococcales > Methylothermaceae > Methylohalobius. The sequence goes on along the minus strand of JALSQY010000064.1, from coordinate 21,232 downwards.
TCGACTACGACTGGCTGTCCAACCGCTTTGACCCGGCCGAATACGACGACGGCAACGGCGGTAAAAAGCGGCCCATGTTTCAATCGGGCATTCCCGTCTCCCGCTGGATCGACGGGGTGCTGGAGAAGAAGGAAAACTTGTCACAGCGGGACAATCTGCGCGCCATGATATTCTGGGGTCATGCTCCCAATAGCCAGACCCGGGGGCCGGAAATGAAGCGCGCCTTCGAAAAACTGGATCTGCTGGTGGTAATCGATCCCTATCCCACGGTGTCGGCGGTGATGCACGACCGTGAAAACGATACTTATCTGCTGCCGGCCTGTACCCAGTTCGAGACTTATGGCTCGGTGACCGCCTCGAACCGCTCGGTCCAATGGCGCGACCGGGTGATTGAACCCTTGTTCGACTCCAAGCCTGATCACGTCATCATGTACCGGTTTGCGAAAAAGCTGGGATTTGCCGGTGAATTGACCAAGAACATCCAGGTCAACGGCGACGAGCCGCTGATAGAAGATATTCTCCGGGAAATCAACCGCGGCGCCTGGACCATCGGCTACACCGGCCACAGCCCGGAACGCTTGAAGCTGCAACAACAGAACTGGGCCAGCTTTGATACCACGACATTGAAGGCGGAAGGTGGTTTCTGCGACGGAGAATATTATGGCCTGCCGTGGCCGTGCTGGGGTAAGCCGGAAATGGGTCATCCCGGCTCACCCATTCTCTACGATCTGAGCAAGCCCGTGGCCGAAGGCGGGTTGCCTTTCCGGGCCCGGTTCGGCGTCGAGCACGATGGTGTAAGCCTGCTGGCGGACAAGTCCTATCCCAAGGATTCTGATATCAAGGAGGGCTATCCTGAGTTTGACGACAAATTGTTGAAGAAACTGGGGTGGTGGAATGAACTGACTCCGGGAGAAAAGAAAGCCGCCGAAGGCAAAAACTGGAAGACCGATCTTTCCGGCGGCATCCAGCGCGTGGCCATCAAGCACGGTTGCGCTCCCTACGGCAACGCCAAGGCCCGTTGTATCGTCTGGAATTTTCCCGATCCCGTGCCGGTGCACCGCGAGCCTCTCTACGCCAAGCGCCGGGATCTGGTAAAAAAATATCCTACCTATCCCGACCGGGCGCATTTCTTCCGCCTGCCCACCCGCTACCGGTCTATCCAGCAAATCGATTTCAGCCGGGAATTTCCTTTGCAGATGACTTCGGGCCGGCTGGTAGAGTACGAGGGCGGGGGCGATGAGACCCGCTCCAACCCGTGGCTGGCGGAACTCCAGCAGGATATGTTCATTGAGCTGCACCCGGCCGACGCCAATGATGCCGGGGTGCGGCACGAAGACATGGTATGGGTGGAAGGGCCGGAAGGCGGGCGCATCAAGGTGATGGCGTTTGTGACCCGGCGGGTGCCACGGGGTACAGTATTCATGCCCTTTCATTTTGGTGGTTGGTGGGAAGGCGTTGACCTCAAAGGGAAGTATCCCACCGGCAGCGAACCTTATGTGCGGGGCGAATCCTGTAATGTAGTGTTCACTTATGGCTATGATTCGGTCACCATGATGCAGGAGACGAAAATTTCCCTGTGCCGCATCCGGCGGTCGGGAGGTCAATGATGGCAAGGATGAAATTTCTCTGTGACGATGAGCGCTGCATCGAATGTAATGCCTGCGTGACTGCCTGTAAAAACGAGAATGAAGTCCCCTGGGGCGTCAACCGCCGCCGGGTGGTGACCATCAACGACGGCCAGGCGGGGGAAAAATCCATTTCCGTGGCCTGTATGCATTGCACTGATCCGCCTTGCGCGGCGGTTTGTCCGGTGGATTGTTTTTATATCACCGAGGACGGCCTGGTATTGCACGATAAGGATATTTGTATCGGCTGTGGCTATTGTTTCTACGCTTGTCCTTTTGGCGCGCCCCAATTTCCCCAGGATGGCGCCTTCGGGGTGCGGGGCAAGATGGACAAGTGCACTTTCTGCGCGGGCGGCCCCGAGGAAGATAATTCCGAAGAGGAATTCAAAAAGTATGGCCGTAACCGCCTGGCCGAAGGCAAGCTGCCGCTGTGCGCGGAAATGTGTTCCACCAAGGCACTCTTGGCTGGCGACGGTGACATTATTGCTGATATTTTCCGTGACCGGGTAGTGCGCCGCGCCGACCGGGATGAAAAGCCTGCCACGGCAACCGCGCCTTGGGGGTGGGGGAAAGCTTATGGAGACAAGTCTTCATGAAAGGGGGGCAGTGGATGTTGATAGCGGGGATATTGCTCGCTGGATGTGGCGACCAAGCTCAGAAAGCGTTGGATAAAAACCCCGGCTACGCCGGTAAGCAGGACAAGCATGCCAACGCGATACCGGAACGGGACAAGTTATTGCGCAGGCGGGTTCTCATGGGCCAGACGGACCGTTAGGGATAAGACGATGGCAATACCCTCGGCAATGATGGGCCAAAGAAGCAAAGTTAGATGGTGGGCTGGAGGCGCGGCCTTGTTGCTTGTGGCGGGCGTGGTGTGGGCGATGGCCGGGGAGTTCTCATCTTCTTTGCCCCGTGCCGAGCTGTGGCGAATGGTGCGGGAAGGAGTGGCAGGCTATACCGCCGTCAAGGGCCAGGAAGCGGGGGAATTGATCCAGGCCTCGGGAGAAACCTGGCGCCAACTGCGCAACGGGCCGCTATTTACCGGAGGGGCCATCGTATTGGGAGGCACGTTGGCGTTGCTGGCTTTATTTTATCTGCTCCGCGGCCAGGTCAAGCTGGAAAAACCCCGTACCGGCATCAAAATACTGCGCTGGAATCTGGGGGAACGGATGCTCCATTGGTTTGTGGCGGTGTTGTTTATTATCCTGACGGTGACTGGCTTGACGTTACTTTATGGTAAGGCTGTCCTGTTGCCCTGGCTGGGCAAAGCGCAGTTTGCGTATTGGGCCCAGCTGGCCAAGTGGCTGCACAATATCTCAGGGCCTTTGTTTATTGCCGGGCTTGTCCCCATGATCCTGATTTGGTTCAAGGACAATCTCTGGCGGCCTGGCATCGACTGGGCCTGGTTCAAGGCATTGGGCGGACTGGTCGGCCGTGCACACCCCCCCGCAGAACGGATGAATGCAGGTGAGAAGGGCTGGTTTTGGCTGTTGATGACGGTAGGCGCTCTGCTATCAATTACCGGTTTGCTGCTGGATTTGCCCTTGTTTGGCTTGGAGAGGGAGTCCATGCAAATGATTCATCTCATCCATGGGGTCTCCGCCTTTTTGGTGATCGCAGGGGCTTTGGGCCATATCTATATCGGCACCATCGGCACCGAAGGGGCGCTGGAAGGCATGATTCATGGAGAAGTGGACTTGTCCTGGGCCCGTCAGCACCACGATTTATGGCTGGAAGCGCTGGAGAAAGAAGGCAGGTTTAGCCTGGCAAAAAGTGACACCCGGATCGAGCGCCCGGAGTCATTCTTCAAGCCGGAAAAATAAGTACAGATTCTAATCCCTAAATTGCAGTGCGCTGGGGTACATGGAGGCGCCGCCAAAGTTAATACATGTAAGGGATTGACTTTGTGAGACAAACAAAAATCGCAGCCAGGGGTGACTTGTTCAGAAGTTCTCTAAGAGAGGCGAAGCTCGGCAAGCGGAACAGGTTTGGCGATACCGTAGCCTTGGCCGTAATCCAGGCCGATTTCCTTGAGTTTCGCCAAAATGGCTTCATTTTCCACATATTCCGCCACGGTTTTCAGTCCCAGGGAATGACCGATGTCGTTCATGGATTTCACAATCACGGCATCGGCGGGGCTGTTGACAATGTCCTTGATAAAGCTGCCATCGATCTTCAAATAATCGAAATCCATGTGTTTCAAATAGGCGTAAGAGGCGTAACCGGTGCCGAAATCGTCCAGGGAAAACTTGCACCCGAGGCGTTTGATGCGGCGGATGAATTTGGCCGCCTGGTGAAAATTATCCACGGCGGCGGTTTCGGTGATTTCAAACGTTAGTTTTGGGGTCAAGCGCTTATAACGGTAAAGCAGCCTTTCCAGGGCGAGCAGGAATTTTTCGCTGGTGACCGTTTGGCCGGAAAGATTGATGGAAAACCCGCCGATTTTTTCTAGCTTATCCGGATTGGAGAGCATCCAGCCCATGATTTTTTCAATCACCCATTTGTCCAGTTCGGAAGATCGCTTGAAATGTTCGAGGGCGGGGATGAACCCGTCGGGCGCCAGGAATTTGCCGTCTTTATCATTGGCGCCAATCAGGATTTCATAATGGCCTGGCATGTCCGGATTGAGGGGGGCGATTTGCTGGCAGCGTAAAAACAGGCGGTCTTCCTTGAAAAGGCTGTTGAGTTTGCCGGCCCATAACAGGAGCTCTTGTTGCTTTTTTATTTGCGCGTCGTCTTCCCGGTAGACTTCGATCGCGTTGCGCCCGCCATCCTTGGCCTTCATGCAAGCGGTGTTGGCATTTAAAAGTATATCTTTGACGGTGTCCCTGGCGGAAAAGACGGCCAGTCCGACATGGGTATCAATGGTATATTCATGGTCGCCGCACTTGAATTCATAGGCGATAATTTCATCCCGCACCCTGGTGACGACAGACAGGGCAGTGTCGAGATCATGATCTTCCAGGACCAAGCCGACGGTGTTTTCCCTTAAACGGGCAATCCTGACGCCCTCTGGAAGGTGCGTATGGAGTAATTTCGTCACATGAGCGAGAAACGATTCCCCCGATGTGGCACCACAGACCGATGAAATGACTTGAAACAAGTCGAATTCCATTCGGCACAAAATGTGGGTGGTGTTCTCCCCGGGTGATTTGAGAAGCAAGCCTTTGATATAGTGGGAAAAATCTTCTGAGTTGAGAAGTCCCGTTCTGGTATCCGGCTTGAGATCCTGCTCGACGATATTGTCGTAGAGCTGATGCAGAATCCGGTCCGATGCCCGATCCATCAAGGGAAAGTCACGATTGTGGGTTTTCCTGGCCCGCCCGTCCTGAAGCATTTCCACCAATTGCTGGCTGTTCAGCTCTAACTTTTGGGTATTGGTGGCGTCGATAAAGACGAACAGCGGCGGAAATTCGCCAATCCACAATAATTTATAAGGGCGCACCTCGCCTTGATGCTTGATTTCCAGCCAATCGCCAATCGCCGCTTCCGCCACGTCACCGGTAGCAGGCATGGCGATGTAGGCGGCAATGGAGGGATCGGCGAAATGGCTTGCATCCAGGGTTACTGGTGTGGGTTGGCGCCTGATTTTGGGTTCATTTTCGCCAATCAGGTGAGCAGAGAGTTCGTCCATGATTTCCCGATGGCGGACCACATCACCGCATACCCTGGCCAGATCGCTGTCAATATTTTCCAGCAGCGTGAGAATCTGTCGCTGCGGCAATTGCTTGTCGGTGTCGGTGGAGAGCCAGGCGAGGAGTTTGTCCAAGGCACCCAAGCGGTGCTTCCAAAGTTTGCTTTCCTTGCCGTGACGCAATAATGTCAATACGAGGAGATGTTGCCAACCGGCATCGGACAGTTTGACAAGAATTTCCGGCACAGGTTGGTTGGCCAGCCGCTTGGTGATTTCCTTATAGACATGGAGTTTGGACAACGCGATTTTTTGGCGGCCTTCATAGGTGTTGATCAAGCGCTGGGTTAGATGGCGCTGTTTTTTGACCAGCGGCGCCAACAAACGGCGCAACCGGGTATTGGTTTTCTCCAGGGTGGCTTGAATATCGGCGTCTTTTTCCAAAAGCCGCTTTGAGATATGCTTCAACAGCCTGGTAATTTCCTTGAATTTGACCGGATTCTGGGCCAGATACTGATCGAGCCGGCCCAAATAATTGATCATTTCCGTGGCCGGAGAGTTTTCATCTTCCAGTAGACCGGGATGGGTCAAGGCGATTTTTACCAACGGCAGGCGGAGTTGACCCAATTGTTCCTGGATGGTCTGGCTGCGGCCGGCTTCGTCCACCAAAGCTTCGGAAAGCTGGCAAGAGGCCTGAATGAAGCCTTTTGCCTGGACATCCAAACCCGGATTTTCTACGCCATTTTCAGTAGCCATGGCGAGAATTTGTTCTTCCAGCTGTTTTGCGTCCCAATCCCGCTCGGCTAATTGTTGCAGTTTGGGCAAGAAATCCACCACTTCCCGGGGCGGCAGGACTTGCGCGGGAGAAGTATTTGCCCCTTGATCGGACTGAACACTCTGTTGCAACTGATGGGCAAAACTTTGCAGAATGCCTGATGGCAGGTTGGAGAGGTTTTGAGGCGGCTGTACTGGCTTCTGCGGCGCAAGGTCAGGGACTGAGGTTTGTTGTTGGGAGGAAGTCTGCGTGCCGGGAGTCGAAGTCTCTCCGTTTTCTTCCTGACGGCTTTCTTCCTCGTGAGGCTGAGCTTTAGAAGCAGTATCTGGCCTTGCAGGTTTTTCTACCGGCGGTAACTCGTCCAGTGGTATGCCAAAAGTCTTGGCAAAGGCATTTAAGGTTTCTGTAAAGGGTTGAAACAGAATTTCACTATAGCTGCGGTAAATAATTTTTCTGGCGTTTTTTTCCTGAATCTCCACAGATTCCAGCGCCTTGCGCAGGCATTCGAGCAGAGCGGTAGGTATCAATGGGGCTCTGGCGCTGTCCAGGCTGCGTTGGGTGGCGGCGGCAAAGATGTAATCCAGCTTGCGCAAAACTTGTTGATAATGGCTTTCGATGGGCGCGGCGCTTTCAGACAGATTCAGCCAGTCTTCAAAATTGTTTTGATCAACCAGGCTTAATGAATAGCCGGCAGCCGTATTTTTGGTGTTGGAGGAAAGGTTCAGGGCAAAATACTCTTCCACCTTTTCCAGGTAAGCATGGACAAATTGTTGCTGGATGGTATCGGCATTTTGTTTGCAAAGAGCGCTGGCATCAATGTAGGCGATTTTTTCGGCGTTATTTCCCGCCAGATCTGAAGCTTCGAGTAATTGTTCTTCGATGTCTTCCAAAAGGCGCCGGGCCGTGGTTTGGATCAGGGTCTTTCCTGAGGAGAGACAAAAATCTTTCAGGGTTTGGCTATTGGGTATCTTTCCTGCCCCGGAAACCGGGGTTTGGGTGGCTTGCGCCAATTCGTAAAAAGCTTCGAACAGGGGTTGGGATAACTCCTCAAGGAAAGCGATCCCAACCCCCTCTTCAGTGGCGCGTACCAACTTGGCTTCCAAGGTATGGACTTGTTGACCTTGATCAGAGAGCGAAAATACCAGTTTTAAGAGGGTGCCGTTGGGTGGGGGAGGTGTCAGTGCGTGTTGCAGTTGGCAGAAGACGCCACCTTGACAGAAATTACGGATAACGCAAGGCAAGGCTATTCCCTGGGAGAATTGCAGAGAAGCCTGTAGTTCGATGGGGTGCCGGGGGTGACGCCTCCGGTCCTTGTCGGTTTTCTGGGGATGATCGGTTTGGAGTTGGGTGGTCATCGACTCGAATAGCCGCCATTCCCGACGGCTGGTTTATACTTTGCGATATGTTGGATTGCCATGCGTTTTTTATTTTAGGAACAAGAATTTTGTCGCCGAAAGTACCAGTGACAATGTGTTATCTTGCTTATCTGCCGTCAGTTACAAAGTGATACCTCTAAATTTAGTCGATTTTTGCAGATTTGCTTTCGGCTGAAAGTGCTTTAAGTGGCAATGCTATCTCCGTCACATTGAGAAACCCTTGCGTTCAGCATACAATGGGCAGATTTTAAGACAGGCGGAATCAGGGAGTTCACAATGTCCGAAGAGAATCTGCATCCCCATATTTCCAAGCAATTTGACCAGCAGCTGGAAGATCTCCGTAACCGGGTTTTGGTAATGGGGGGGATGGTGGAAGAACAAGTGGGGAACGCGATTCAAGCGTTGCTGGAAAACGATGTGACGCTTGCCGAGCAAGTGATTGCCAATGACTATAACGTCAATTCCATGGAGGTGGAAATTGACGAAGAGTGCACTCAAGTTATTGCCCGCCGGCAACCCGCCGCCAGAGATCTGCGTTTGGTACTGGCGGTCATTAAAACCATTGCCGATCTGGAGCGCATTGGCGACGAGGCCCGCCGTATTGCCAGACAGGCTCTGGATTTGAGTGCCCATTATCCGAAGAAGAATCAGCTCAGTGAACTGGAACAATTAGCCCGGCACGTCAAAACCATGCTTCACGACGCCCTGGATGTTTTCGCCCGAATGGATGTGGAACATGCGCTGAGGGTTGTTGAGCAGGACGAGCAAGTGGACAAAGAATATGAAAGCATTCTCCGTCAACAGATCACTTATATGATGGAAGATGCCCGCAGCATCCCAGTGGCTCTGGATATCATGTGGTCCGCCCGGGCCCTGGAGAGGATTGGCGACCGCAGCTGCAATATTTGCGAATATGTCATCTATTACGTCAAAGGCAAAGACGTTCGCCATATCAGCCTGGAACAACTGGAAAAGAAAGTCAGAGAATAATTATAAACGGGGCCTCCTCTTCTTCGATCCAGATTCGAACCGTTCCCACCGGAGTTAAATGAAATTCTTCAACTGTCTAGTATTGCTCGCTTTTCTATGGGTTGGTGTTGCCCGAGCCAATGAGCCTTTTGTCGTGGAAGACATCCAGGTACAGGGGCTGCAGCGGGTGACTGCGGGAACGGTATTCAATTATTTGCCCATCAAGCCCGGCGAGCGCTTTGATCGCCGGGTGGCCGCCCAGATCATTCGTCAGCTCTATAAGACAGGTCTGTTCAAGGATGTGAAATTGCTGCGAGAAGGCAATGTTTTGATTGTCGATGTGGTGGAGCGGCCTGCCATAGCAGCAATTAAAATTGTCGGTAACAAGGATATCAAGACCGATGATTTATTGAAGGCATTGAAAAGTATCGGCCTTTCCGAAGGCAATGTATTCAACCGGAAGCTGTTGGAAAAAGTGGAAAATGAACTGAGGCGGCAATATTACAGCCATGGGAAATATGGGGTCGAAATCAAGACGGAAGTCACGCCTATTACCCACAACCGGGTAGCTGTTCTGATCAAGATTACAGAAGGTAAAGCCGCCAAGATCAAGCAAATCAACATCGTTGGCAACCGGGCTTTCAGCGATAAAGAGCTACTCAAGGTTTTTGAGTTGGGTACCACCGGTTGGTTGTCGTTTTATACCAAAAATGATCAATATGCCAAGCAAAAATTGGCTGCGGATTTGGAACGGTTGCGATCCTTTTACATGGATCAAGGCTATGTGAAATTCGATGTCAAGTCGACCCAAGTTTCCATCACCCCGGACAAAAAGGATATCTATATCACCATCAATGTGGATGAAGGTGATGTCTATACCGTAGAAGAAGTCAAGTTGACAGGGAAGTTGATTGTGCCTCCCGATGAGCTGATCCCTTTGTTTAAGATCGGCCCCGGAGAAAAATTTTCGCGCAAACGGGCTGCCGATACTTCCGAGGCGATTAGCGAAAGACTGGGAGATGAAGGGTTTATCTTCGCCAATGTCAATATGGTGCCTGAGATCAACGATGACACCAAAACCGTCAAATTGACCTTTTTTGTCGATCCTGGCCGGCGCGTCTATGTCCGCCGAATCCATATCAAGGGTAACAGCCGCACCCAGGATGAAGTCATTCGCCGGGAAATGCGGCAGATGGAAGCGGCGGTCGCGGCGACTTCCAAAATCCAGCGTTCCAAGACCCGTCTGGAGAGATTGGGCTATTTCAAGACGGTCAATGTAGAAACGCCAACCGTGGCCGGCACGTTGGATCAAATCGATGTGAATTATTCGGTGGAAGAAAGACCATCCGGTAACCTGACCGCAGGGTTGGGATTTTCTCAGGTGCAAGGCTTGATTTTCAATGCCAGCGTGACTCAGGATAATTTTTTGGGAACAGGCAAAAGAGTCAGCTTTAACTTCAATAACAGCCGTGTTTCCACTATTTACCGAGTAGCCTACTTTAATCCTTATTTTACCTTGGACGGTATTAGTGCGGGATTTGATGTCAGTTATCGTAAAACGAATGCACGCCAAGCCAACGTTGCCAGATATACTACCGATACTTTGGCGGCCGGTATCAGTTCCGGCATCCCCTTGAGCGAATATGACCGTTTTCAAATGAATTTGGATTTTGAGCGGACCAAATTGAAAGCTTCTGATAATGCTGATAGAACATCTAAAGAAATTCTTGATTTTATTGATAAAAATGGCGAAATTTACAACATTTTGTCCATGTCTTTTGGTTGGGTTCATGACAATTTGAACCGGGCGGTTTTTCCCACCCACGGCGGCAGACAGACGCTAACCGCATCGGCTGCGGCACCGATAGGGGATTTAAGTTTTTATAAACTCCGTTACAAGCTCCAGCATTATGTGCCTTTGGCCAAGGATCTCGTGTTTGCCTTAAAGTGGGATATTGGCTACGGTGACGGTTATGGAAGTACCAACAAACTGCCATTCTTCGAGCATTTTTTTGCGGGGGGTGTTCAATCGGTTCGGGGATTCAGGCAAAATACCCTGGGCCCCAGGGATTCCCGAAATAATCCTTTCGGTGGATCCACCAAATTTGTGGCCAGTGCCGAATTGTTTTTTCCCGTGCCGTTCTTGGATGAAGAACTGCAATCTTCTTTCCGAATGGGTGTGTTTTTCGATGCGGGCAATGTATTTGCTGATTTTGGAGCCCATCAAGATAAACCAAATCTTAGGGATCTTCGTTACTCCGCCGGCATTTCCGCACAATGGTTGTCGCCTTTCGGGCCGTTGTCCGTGAGTTTGGCTCAACCCCTCAATGCCAAGGGAAAAGACAAGGTGCAAAAATTTCAGTTTTCTTTTGGGTCCGGTTTTTAATTTTATGTCAGGAGTATGAATTTTATGTTGAATGTTATGAAAAGTTGGGTCGCGATTTGTGCATTATCGATGATTGCCGTACCCGGTTGGGCAGAGGAGATCAAAATCGGTTTTGTGAATGTGGCGCGGGTGTTGGAAAAAGCGCCTCAGGCGGCAAAGGCCAAGAAAAAGCTGGAACAGGAATTTTCGCCCAGAGACAAGAAGTTGGTGGCTCAGCAAAAGGAGTTGAAAAAATTGGAAGAAAAATTGGCCAGGGATGCGGCAGTGATGAGCGAATCAGAGAGGCGTAAAATCGAACGGGAGATTCTTTCCAAACGGCGGGAATTGCAAAGAGCGCAGGAAGAATTTCGCGAAGATTTCAACATCCGCCGTAACGAAGAGTTGGCGAAACTGCAAAAACAAGTCTTCGAAGCGATTAAGGCGTTGGCCAAGGAAGAAAAATACGATTTACTGCTAACCGATGGTGTCGTTTATGCCAGTGATAAAGTGGATGTCACTGAAAAGGTGCAGAAAAAGCTCCAGTGATGTTTTTGTGAATAAACCTATTTATTCAGCGATTCTCAAGATTTTGAAATAAGGACAGGGCTTTTGGATATACAAAAAATCATGAAATTTTTGCCCCACCGCTATCCCTTTCTATTGGTGGATAAGGTCATAGAATGCATTCCCGGGGAGCGCTTGGTGGCAATCAAAAATGTCTCCTACAATGAACCTTATTTTCAAGGCCACTTCCCGGATCAGCCAATCATGCCCGGCGTCCTGATTATGGAAGCATTAGCTCAAGCCACTGGCCTGCTGGCTTCTGAAAGCGCTCCCGAGGCGCTTGGGGAAAAGGAGATGATTTATTATCTGGTGGGCCTCGACAAGGCACGCTTCAAACGTCCCGTCTCTCCTGGAGATCAGCTTCGCCTGGAAGTGAAATATATCCGTCATAAACGCAATATTTGGGCATTTTCCTGTCAGGCGGATGTGGATGGTGAATTTGTGGCCAGCGCTGAAATCATGTGTGCGGCGGCAGAGCGGGAAGCTTGATTGACCCAACTGCGGTGATTGCCGAAGACTGTGCTCTGGCCAAGGATATCAAAATAGGCCCTTATACAGTCATTGGTTCCAATGTGGAAATTGGTCCAGGGACCATCATCGGTCCTCATGTGGTCATTCAGGGGCCCACCCGGATCGGCGCTTGCAACCGGATTTTTCAGTTCGCGTCGGTGGGTGAAGATCCCCAGGACAAGAAATACCAAGGCGAAAGGACGGTTCTGGAAATCGGCGATTACAACACCATCCGCGAGTATTGCACCATTCACCGGGGCACGGTTCAAGATCGCGGCAAGACTTCCATTGGCAATCGCAATTTACTGATGGCCTATACCCATGTGGCCCATGATTGTGTGATTGGAAATTACGTGGTGATGGCCAACGCCGCTTCCCTTGCTGGTCACGTGCATCTCGATGACCATGTTACATTGGGCGGATTTACGCTGGTTCATCAATTTTGTCGTATCGGTTGTCATGCCTTTTCAGCGATGGGCAGTCATATCAATAAGGATATCCCGCCTTTTGTCATGGTTGGCGGTCAACCGACCCGTCCCCGGGGAATCAATCAAATAGGGTTGGAGCGCAGCGGCATGGATCCAGATTCCATTCGTGCCATTCGCCGGGCCTATAAATATTTATACAAGTCCGAATTGCGCCTGGAAGAAGCGCAAGAGCGTATTGCCAATCTTGCCAAAGAAGCAGATGTATTACAGCCGATGCTGGATTTTTTGCGTCACCGAAGCCGCAGCTTGTTGCGATGAAAAGGCGTTTGACCGCTGGCGTTGACGAGGTTGGCCGGGGGTGTCTGGCAGGGGCTGTCATCGCTGCTGCGGTAATCTTGCCCGACGATTGCACCATCGTTGGACTGGCAGACTCAAAATCCCTCTCTCCCCAGCGGCGGGAAGAATTGGATCGTCTGCTACGGTTACAGGCGGTTGCCTGGGCAATTGGCAGAGCAGAACCTTCGGAAATCGACCGCTTGAATATACTGCAAAGCGCGTTGCTGGCCATGGAAAGAGCGGTAGCAGGCTTATCCATCAAGCCGGACCGGGTCCTGGTGGATGGGAACCGTTTGCCGAAATTGACCATGCCGGCTGAAGCAGTGACCGGAGGGGATGGTTGTGTCCCCGCTATTTCCGCTGCTTCCATTATTGCCAAAGTAGCCAGGGACAGGGAAATGGCTGTGTTGGATGGTTTTGCTTCCGGCTATGGCATCAACAGGCACAAAGGTTATCCGACCTTATTACATCGGCAGCGGTTGGACGAACAGGGGCCTTCTCTTTGGCACCGTTATTCATTTGTCCCGGTCAAGCGAGTGGTTGGGCAATTGAGAAAGGGTTCGGGACGAGCAACGCCATAACCCTGAACGTAGTCCACGCCAATTTGCCGCAGAACGGCGACTATGTCATCGTTTTCCACAAATTCCGCAATGGTTTTCAAGCCCATGGCGTGTCCGATTTGGTTGATGGATTCTACAAATACTCGATCCAACGGGTCAGTGGCGATATCCTTCACGAAGTATCCATCGATTTTTAGATAATCTACTGGCAAGGATTTCAAGTAAGCAAACGAAGAAAGGCCACTGCCAAAGTCATCCAAGGCAAAACGGCATCCCTGGGATTTTAGGGAAGTAATGAAGTGCACCACTTTTTTCATGTTGGCAATGGCAGCTGTTTCTGTAATTTCAAAACACAGTTTGGAGGCGGGAATTTGACAGCGTTGAATCTGATTCTGAATATGCTCGAGAAAATCATCCTGACTCAAGGAAACGCCGGATAAGTTGATGCTGTAAACTGGCAGGCGGTCAAATTCTTCCGTTTCGAAATTATTAAGATAACCAAAGAGTTCCTTGATGACCCACTGATCAATGGCCCCCATTAAACTGTATCTTTCCGCTGCCGGAATGAAGGCACCGGGTGGTATAAGCTGTCCGCTTTGATCAAACATTCTTATCAAAACCTCGACATGGGGACTGAGTCCTGTAGGATCGTGCGTAAAGGCGATATTTTGCAGAAACAGGCAAAAACGATTTTCATCCAGTGCTTTTTGGATTTGTGCTGCCCATTGCAAGGTTTTTCGGTGGTTGTTGGAAGCAGGGTCATTATCTTCAGGATCATGAACGAAAACCCGGTTGCGGCCGGTATCTTTGGCGACATAACAGGCTGAATCAGCGGCGCTGAGGATTTCTTCAGCGGTCCTGGTTTTATTGGTGATCATGGTCAGCCCGATACTCACGCCAATCCGGAAAATATTGTTGTGCCAGGCAAAGCGGAAGTCTTCCAGGCGCTTTCTGAGCAGATTGGCGATTCGAATGGCGTCTTTTTGCGAACAGCGGGGCAAGAGAACGCCGAATTCGTCACCACCCAGGCGGGCCAGGAGATCTTCTTTGCGCAAGTCTGTTTTAAGGAGATCTGCCAGCTGGCAGAGCAAATTATCTCCGGCGGCATGACCACAAGTGTCATTGACTACCTTGAATTGATCCAGATCGATATAGAGCAGGCTGTGGCTATGATGATTCAGCTTGGCGTCTTCCACCAATTGTTGCAGGCAACGTTTGAATTCCCGCCGGTTCGGCAACGCGGTGAGAGGGTCATGGCTGGCCTGCCACGCCAATTGCGCCGAAAGCCGGCGGGTATGACTCACATCCCGGAAAACCAAAACCGCGCCCAACTGATTATGATTAAAATCGAAAACCGGGGCCGCCGAGGCTGTGATGGCGAATTCGTCTCCATTGCGGGAGATCAGAATATAATCTTCATCGTTGGTGATGGTTTTTTTTTGCTGCAGACAAGCTTGAACCGGATTAGGTGCGGGATTACGGCTTTGCTCTTCAATCACATAAAAAATTTGATCAATGGGGCGGCCTTTGGCTTTTTTGCCGCTCCAGCCGGTCAAGCGTTCCGCAGCTGGATTTAAGGACAAGATACAGCCCGTTTCATCCGTGGTGATGACTGCATCGGCGATGGACAATAAAGTCACTTGGGCCCGTTCTTTTTCTTGGTGGAGTTGGTTTTCTACTTTTTTCTGCTTAGAGATGTCTCTCAAGATGGCAAAATGCAGGGGGCTTTTGCCGAATTGAGTAGCATAGAACGAAATCGCCAGGGGAAAGCGCTTGCCATCTATGCGGATTCCCTGGGTTTCCATGTTGAGCTGAGAAGATTGGGCCGATGGGGGAAGTGTATTTTTTTCGCCGGATGGCTCAAATAATGTCTGGATGGGGCGGCCGATCAATTCCGAAATGGCGCAACCAAACATTTTGCCGGCGGTGTTATTGCATTGATGAATAATGCCCTGATCGTCGAACTGAATGAATCCTTCATCTATGGTATTTAAAATAATTTGATGTTTTTCCGCCATCTCCCGCATGGTTTTGGCTTGGGCGGAAAATTGTGATTCCTTTTTGGTGCTGGCCGTGACATCTTCCACTTGAATGAGACACAGACTGCCCAATCGGGCATCTTCCAGGGGTTTGACGGTGATTGACTGGATGATGGCCTTTTGATGGCTGTCCATCAACGGCAACAGAGGCTGATTTAAAGAAGGGGAAATCAGCGATATCATTTTGTGTTTCAGGGCGGTTTTGATGGCATAGTGCAAACGGCTGCCTTTGATCGCCGGAAAAAAATCGGTAATGGCGAGGCCAATGGGGCTATCCCTGTGGATGCCACAGCGCTGACTTAGCCATTGATTAAAGACTAAAATCCGCCCGTTTGCATCGAGCAGAATCAAGCCAAATTCTACTTGGTCCAACAAGGCTGTTGATAGTAGCTGATCAAGGTTATCTACTGTGAGTGAGGAAGGGTCGGCAGCACTGTCGTTTTCAAAGGAATCCATAAGCTCTGAGTTACATGGCTTGAGGAAAATGTTTTTCTGGAGAAATTACTTGAGGGGCACTGTTATGAATGGCCGGCGGATAAGATTTTCCGGTAACAAACCTGTGGGACGATAAAATCAAGGCGCCTGTTGTACTTGCAACTTCAAAAGGTGGCGCTGTAAATGATATCAGGCAGCGGCAACCGAAATGTACAGGGAAGGTCAGTGTTTGCCAATGCATGAGCAACATTAGATAAAAAATATATATGAACCTGAGTTAAATCATTTATTAAGTATAGACATAAACCTGGAAGAAAGTTGATGGCCTTTGAATTTATTCACCTGCGGGTTCATAGTGAGTTTTCCCTGGTGGATGGTTTGGTGAAAATCAAACCATTGATCGCCCGGTGCTCGGCATTGAATATGCCAGCGGTTGCTTTGACCGACCAAGGCAATTTATTTGCCCTGATCAAGTTCTACAAATCGGCATTGGCAGGTGGGATAAAACCCATAGCCGGGGCCGATGTTTGGGTAAAAAACGAGGAAGACAAGAATGCCCCGGACCGGATGACTCTGTTGGTCCAGAACCGTGAGGGCTACCGCAATCTTACCGAACTGCTTTCTTTGGGCTATCAGAAAGGCCAGTATTTAGGCAGGCCGATGCTGAACCCGGAATGGATAAAAAAGCATAGTCAAGGTTTGATTGCCCTCTCAGGTGGGCGGGAAGGGGAAGTTGGCCGGTTATTAAATACCAGCCGGGCGGTGACTGCAAAAAAAAGCCTGCATGCTTGGTTAGCGTATTTTGACGGCAGATTCTATTTGGAACTGCAACGAACCGGCCGGCCTGGGGAAGAAGAGTATCTTGAGCAAGCTTTGGATTTGGCGGTGAGCGAGGGGGTGCCGGTCGTGGCAACCAATGATGTGCGCTTTTTGGCCCAGGAAGATTTTGAAGCCCATGAAGCCAGGGTCTGTATCCATGGCGGTTGGATACTGGATGATCCCAAGCGTCCACGGCCCTATAGCGACGCCCAGTATTTAAAAAGTCCCGAGGAAATGCAAACGCTGTTTTCCGATATTCCCGAGGCATTGGAAAACACGCTGGAAATCGCCAAGCGCTGTAATCTGGAACTGGAATTAGGCAAGCCCTGCCTGCCCGTTTTTCCCGTGCCTTCAGGCCGAACCATCGAGGAACACTTTATCGCCGAGGCCAAGGAAGGATTGGCAAAGCGTCTAAAGGAAATCGCCGTCTCACCGGAGCACCGGGAAGGTTATTACCAGCGCTTGCAATTGGAGCTGGATGTCATCGTGCAGATGGGGTTCCCCGGCTATTTTCTGATTGTGGCCGACTTTATCCGCTGGGCCAAAGAGCACGGCATCCCGGTGGGGCCGGGACGGGGTTCCGGCGCCGGGTCATTGGTTGCTTACGCGCTGCAAATCACCGATTTGGATCCTCTTGAGTTCGACCTGTTGTTTGAGCGCTTTCTTAATCCGGAACGGGTCTCGATGCCTGATTTCGATGTGGATTTCTGCATGGAAAAGCGCGATCAGGTCATCGACTATGTGGCGGAAAAATACGGCCGGGATAAAGTCGCCCAAATCATTACTTTTGGCACCATGGCGGCCAAGGCAGTGGTGCGGGATGTGGGACGGGTACTGGGTCACCCTTACGGATTCGTGGACAAGCTGGCCAAGCTGATCCCTTTTGAACTGGGCATGACCTTGGAAAAAGCCCTGACTGAAAGCGAGGACTTGAAACGGGCATACGAGCAGGATGAAGAAGTACAAGCGTTGATAGACCTTGCCCGTTCTCTGGAAGGTGTGGCCCGCAATGCGGGAACTCATGCCGGCGGGGTGGTCATTGCACCTTCCGCCTTGGTGGATTTTACTCCGCTCTATTGTGAAGAAGGCGAAGAATCGGTGGTCACCCAGTTCGACAAGGACGATGTGGAAGCGGCGGGATTGGTCAAGTTCGACTTTCTGGGACTGCGAACCTTGACAATCATCGATTGGGCGGTGCAAACCATCAATTCTCGCTCGAAGGAAAAAGGCGACGCACCGATCGATATCAATCGCATTCCCCGTGATGATCCTGAAACCTTCGCTTTATTAAAAGCTTGCCAGACCACCGCTGTATTCCAGCTCGAATCCCGGGGCATGAAGGATTTGATCCGGCGCCTGCAACCGGATTGCTTCGAAGACATTATCGCTTTGGTGGCGTTGTTCCGGCCGGGACCTTTGCAGTCGGGCATGGTGGATGACTACATTAACGTCAAGCACGGGCGTGCCAAGGCCAATTATGCTCATCCTTTATTGGAACCCATCCTCAAACCGACCAACGGCGTTATTCTCTACCAGGAACAGGTGATGCAAATTGCCCGCGACATGGCGGGATATACGCTGGGTGGCGCGGATTTATTGCGTCGCGCCATGGGGAAGAAAAAGCCGGAAGAAATGGCCAAGCAAAGGGCGATTTTCGTCAAAGGCGCTGTCGAGCAGGGTGTCAACGAGGAAACCGCCAGTTATATATTCGATTTAATGGAAAAGTTCGCCGGTTACGGCTTCAATAAATCCCACTCGGCCGCCTATGCCTGGGTGTCTTATCAAACGGCGTGGTTGAAAGCCCATTACCCGGCGGAGTTCATGGCGGCGGTATTGTCTTCTGATATGGACAATACCGACAAGCTGGTGGGGCTTGTGGAAGAATGCAGGCAACTCAAGCTCCCATTGTTGCCGCCGGATATCAACCGGTCCTGTTACCAATTCATGGCCTTGGAAGATGGCAATATTCTCTACGGACTCGGTGCCATCAAAGGGGTGGGGCAAGCGGCCATCGAACTTCTTTTGGCGGAAAGAGAGACCAATGGCCCCTTCCGGGACCTGTATGATTTTTGCCGGCGGATAGATTTGCGCAAAGCCAATCGCCGGGTGTTGGAAGCGTTGATTCGCGCGGGAGCTCTGGACGGTTTTAATCCGCACAGGGCCCAGTTGATGGAAGAACTCCCCCTTGCCATTCAAACCGCTGAGCAACACCATCGAAGTGTATCGATAGGGCAAAACGATTTGTTCGGCCTGAATTCCGAGCCGCAGGGGGACGATTTGAGTTCTCAAGCAGCGGCGGCATCTGCCAAACCTTGGACCGCAGCCAAGCGGCTGGCGGAAGAAAAAGCCGTCCTGGGCATGTATCTCAGCGGTCACCCAGTGGATGAATACCGGCAGGAATTGTCCCGTTTCATCAGTGGTGATATTGGGGTATTGCATAAAAAATACGGTGCTTCCCGGGGAAAGGATTCTGCTTCGGCAGTAGCTGCTGGATTCGTCGTGGAAGTCAGGTCCCGGCAAAGTAAACAAGGGAAGAAAATGGTATTTTTGACCTTGGAAGATGGTCGTGGCCGCTTGGAGGTGGCCGTGTTTTCCGAAGTTTTGGAGCAACACGCCGATATCATCCACAAAGATGCCGTGTTGGTGGCAGAAGGGGTGATTGCCCGGGACGATTACAGCAATCAGCTGCGCTTGGTGGCAGAAAGACTATACACCATGGCGCAAGCCCGGGAGCGATTTGCCAAGGGCTTGTGGATTGTCTGGAAGAATGCCAAACAAGCGCCCAATCTCAAGCTCCAAATTGAACAGTTGAAAGCCATGATCCATTCCCGTCGCGGGCGTTGCCCAATCTACATTGATTATCGCAATGGCAAGGCGCAAACCCGCCTGCGGTTGGGTGAGCAGTGGCAGATTCAACCAGATGATGAATTATTGCAACGCATGGGTAGCCAATTCGGATTGGACCGTGTTTTTCTGCGTTATGAATGAGAAGGTTGTTTCATTGTTATCACGGTGTTTTTTCTGCTCGGGTTAGACAGGGCTCCTGGCGCGGGTTGCTCATCAAAAATGCTATCGAGCACTGCTTTTTGTTTGTGCAATGACGCCATCATCATGTCATAAATTTTGAAAAGCGCGCTTAAAGGCGTGGCACAGCGTTTTCTTTCCATATCGATTCGCCACTGCAGTTTTTCCAAGCGGTTTTTTTGCTCGGGGGAGAGTTGTTCGAAGAATTGAGCAATGATTTCGTGGCGCTTGATTTCGAAGGCCGCTGGGTTGTTTCTGGCAAGTTGTTGCCATTCGTCGAAGTTAAAAGCAATTTTCCGGGTTGGATTGTTCATATGAATGCCTCTTGGCTATTTCGTCGCGTTGTTAAGTTTTTTCTTACGCAGAAGTTATGCCGTTTTTTGTTATTTGTTCTTATATCAATGGGTTAACTTTATCTTCCGCCATGTCTGGATTAAGGTCGTGATTTGTTTGTAAAAAATGATGACAGTCTGGCTTTGTGTGCCCTTAAATTATGTAAGAGGCCGTAATGAAAAATTTACAGTGCAGGGGCTTGAAAAAATTTTGAGAATCACTATATTTTTTAGCAGCCTATATAGGCGAGTGCTAACAATTTTGATTGTCAACGACAGGAGATGAGATCAAGATGAAGATTCGTCCTTTACATGATCGTGTCGTAGTGAAGCGCTGGGAAGAAGAAAAGACCACGCCGTCCGGTATCGTGATTCCAGATACCGCGGCGGAAAAGCCCATCAAAGGCGAAGTGGTGGCCGTTGGTAATGGCAAGTTGCTGGAAAACGGCGAACTCCGGCCCTTGGATGTCAAGGAGGGCGATAAGGTGCTGTTCGGCAAATATGCCGGCACCGAAGTCAAGATTGATGGCGAAGAATATTTGATCATGAATGAAGACGACATCGTCGGGATTTTTGAAGCTTGATCGGATTGTGTAGGAGGATGAAGTAACCATGGCAGCAAAAGAAATTTTGTTTTCCGAAGATGCAAGACACCGTATGTTGGATGGTGTCAACGTTCTGGCTGAAGCAGTTAAACAAACCTTGGGCCCGAAAGGGCGCAATGTGGTGCTGGAAAAAAGTTTTGGCGCGCCCACGGTGACGAAGGACGGTGTATCTGTGGCCAAGGAAATTGAACTGAAAGACAAATTTATGAATCTGGGCGCGCAGATGGTCAAGGAAGTGGCGTCCAAGACCTCCGACGTGGCCGGTGACGGTACTACCACGGCGACGGTACTCGCGCAGGCGATCATACGTGAAGGGATGAAGTCCGTTGCCGCCGGCGCGAATCCCATGGATATCAAGCGGGGTATCGATCAGGCGGTGCATGTCTGTGTGGATGCTTTGCAGGATCTATCCAAGCCTTGCACGGACAATCAATCGATTGCCCAAGTCGGCACCATTTCCGCCAACAATGACGAGGAAATCGGCAAGATTATTGCCGAAGCCATGGATAAAGTAGGCAAGGAAGGGGTGATCACCGTGGAGGAGGGCTCCGGCCTTGAAAACGAACTGGATGTGGTGGAAGGGATGCAGTTCGACCGGGGTTATCTGTCCCCTTATTTTATTACCAACCAGGATGCCATGAGCGCGGAACTGGAAGATCCCTATATTCTCATCCATGACAAGAAAATCTCCAATATCCGGGATCTGTTACCAGTATTGGAGAAAGCCGCCAAGGCCGGCAAACCCTTGCTGATTATTGCCGAAGATGTGGAAGGGGAAGCCTTGGCAACCCTAGTGGTGAACAATATGCGTGGCATTCTTAAAGCCTGCGCCGTCAAAG
>JALSQY010000063.1 GCA_026985035.1 Methylothermaceae bacterium | reverse complement strand
GGTATTTTTCAGTCACGGGAGCTTACCCGGCAATTCATCGCACAGGCCTTGGAAAAAGATTTTCTTGCCTGTTATCGAAAACATCACTGTCCTGATCAGGCCCAGCGTGCCGACGCCCGCGCCATTGGCCAAAGACGGCTAAAAAACGCTTGCTTGAGTTATCTGGCCACCTTGTCCATCCCGGCAACCCAACAACTCTCTCTGGAACAATTTCAGCTAGCCCGGAACATGACCGATCAACTGGCAGCTCTCAAAGCCATTGCCCATCACCCGCATCCGGAACAAAAGCGCTGTCTGGAAAAATTTTACCGGCAATGGCAAAAAGAGGCGCTGGTCATCGACAAATGGTTTGCCATTCAAGCAAGCTCTCCCTTGCCGGGCGCCTTGGGGCGGGTGAAGGCTCTTCTTGCCCACCGGGATTTCGACCTGAAAAATCCCAACCGGGTACGGGCGGTTTTAGGGGTGTTTTCCCGCCAAAATCCGGTCCATTTTCACGCCACCGATGGCAGTGGCTACCGCCTGTTCACCGATTATCTACTCGAACTCGACCAGATCAATCCCCAAGTCGCCGCCCGCCTGGCAACGCCTTTGGCATCCTGGCAACGCTATGACCCAACCCGTCAACAGCTGATGAAAGAACAATTGGAAAGAATTCACCAGGCACCGGAATTATCGAGAGACTTGTTTGAAATTGTAGATAAGGCGCTGGAAGGTTGAAAGCAGCATTCAGTCAAATAGCCCTGCGCTATTTTTTCCGCTTTACCGATATCATTTTCGCCCTCATGCTGGGTTTTTTGTCCCTGGCTATATTATTGGGCACCGGAAAACTTTTTCTTCACCTTTACCCTCTGCTGCAACAAGGGACAGTAACGGGCAGTTACATTGACTTGATTACCGATGTGCTATCGCTGTTTGTTTTGATTGAACTATCCCGTTCCCTGGCGGAATATTTCCATGTACACCGTTTGCGGCTGACCTTTATTACCGATGCCGCCATTGTCTCCGTGCTCAGAGACATCATGATCGGGCTTTTCAAGCAGCAACTGACCATGGAATTGATTCTCTCCCTCAGCGCGTTACTGCTGGTGCTGGCTGCCCTGCGGACTTCCGCGGTGCTGGTCTATCAACGGGAAAGAGTCATTGCCAAGTCCATCAAAGCGCAAGAGCCTGCCGAAGAATAATCCAGCAGGCTCTCTTGTCTTCA
Source organism: Methylothermaceae bacterium (assembly GCA_026985035.1). Taxonomy (GTDB): domain Bacteria; phylum Pseudomonadota; class Gammaproteobacteria; order Methylococcales; family Methylothermaceae; genus Methylohalobius. Next base: position 21,398 of record JALSQY010000063.1, on the reverse strand, counting down.
AGCAATCAGTCAGTCGAAATCCCGGCAATCCATCCGCCAGGCGTCCAGATCCCATTTTTTTACCAGCCAGGAAAAGCCCATTTGATTGGCCTTGGGGCAAATCTTTTTGGCTTTTTTCTCGCTCACATAGGAAACACCCAACACTGCCTTTCCCGCATCGAGAAACGGCTGCAACATTTCACATTCCTGGTATTGGAAACATTGCTCGTTGAGCGCCCAGTCGAAATCCGGTTCCAACTCTGCAACCAATTCCAGGGTATTTTTGAGCGCGATGGAAAGGCCCCGTTTATGCGCTTCCGCCGCCAGCATCCGGTTGAACCGGATTTGATCCTTGGCTTTCAAGGGAAAACCGCTTTTATTGTCGTAACCATCGACATTGTCAGGCTCGACCCCGTCGCACCCTTTTTGCTTCGCCAATTCGATTCTCGCCACCATAATAGGCCGCAATTTGTCCAGGCGGCGAATATCCAGCCAAGATTCCCCCTCCCAGTCATCCAGCCTTCTGCCGATCACCTTCTTGGGGAATTTGGATTTGTCCGGCCGCCAATTTTCGTAGGTTCCGGCGCTGAAATAACACACCACTTTTTTACCCTGGCGATGGAGCAAATCAATGGTTTCCTGGGGCGTGTCGAAGAGATCCACGTCAAAGATATCCACTGCCACAGAAGTATCGATGGTACCGCTCAGTTGCCATTGCCAGCTCATCCCCGGCCGTGGATGCCAGGATGTTGGCGCAGGCGTTTCCGGCGCCGGTGAAGGCTCCGGCTCGGCGGGCTCTTCTTCTCCTGAACCGGGAGGCTCAGGCCGGGCGGGATCGGCTTCCTCAACTGGCTTGGAATTGTCTGGAACAGCCACCTCTGCCACCAGCTTGAGCAGATCCAATTGACTGTTGTCGGTATTCCTGGAGGTTTCGTAACGGAGTTTGATCAGGCCCTTGGCGCTCACATAGGCTGCCGGATCGCCTTCCACAAGAAAGGTCAACGACTTCCACCGCCAGCCGGGCGCTTTCTGATTGTCTCCCAGAATCTGCCAACGCCCATGGTTGAAATTATAGATTTTCCAAATCCAGCGCTGGTATTTTTTACGCTCGCCCCGGTAGTTGGTATGCACCTTGAGGCGAACGATATCACTGACTTGAATCTTTTTGGGCAGTCTCAAATAAAACTGCCCCGCATAACCCTTATCACCGGGATAAAATTCGATATAGTCATCCCATTTGTCCTGGGAGCCTGACTGGTCTTTCCGGGCCAAGGCCGCCATGCCTTGATCACTCTCGCTGCCGCGCCGGGTTTTTATCTTGTACGGGACGAGTGAATGGCTCACCAATGCCGCGTTCCTGGTGCTGATGGCGGGAGAAAATTCCGGGGTATCCCAATTATCAGCCCCGGCAAAAACTATGATTGGGTTACCAGATGAAGTGATATGCTTGCCCGGCAGGCGCCAAGCAAATCTGCCATCGTCCCGGAAACCCGGGACCTCGGCAACAAAACGCCAGTTCCAATCGCCACCTTGATGCTGATAGAACCAATCGTCTTCAAGCAAATACTCGGCACCAATGCCCCCCACCGGATAACCGGTAGTGGCATCGCCATCGGCGTCTATGAATACTTGCTTGATGGAATGTTCCGGATCGAACCTGGCGCTGAATATATAATCCGTGCCCGCTTTGATTACCCGCCCTTCCTTGATGTCAGCCAGTGAACATCCGCTGAAGCCGCTCACCAGCAAAATCACCATCCATAGTTTCCGTTTCCATTGTTTCATCCATAACCTCCTGAGATTTTTTCATTTCATCCATGGGACATCCTAGTCTTCCACCCGAAAAGGTGTTGTGAGGAAGTTAACGTTTTTTACAAAAAAATACTACACCTCTTCCAAATAAAACATTCCATACGAAACAAAAACCCTGAACACAAGCTGACTGGAGAGCATTGTTTCTTTATAAAAAACCATCCATTCCCTCAAACCACGGTATTCCCATGACGGACAAATTTCCCGGCCGTGTCACATTGCCGTAACATTCCGCATGTTATAAATTCCCGCGTTTGTACATGATTTCCATCAATCCATTGAGAGAGGAAGTAATCTATGAAATTGAAATTTTCAGGACTTGCCTTCTTGCTGTTGGCCGCGCTCACATTCAACCTGCAAGCGGCAGGCAGGGATTATATCTATGCCGTCGGCTCCTCGACGGTCTATCCCTTTACAACTACTGTGGCAGAACATTTCGGCAAAGCCACCAAATTTCCTACACCCAAAGTGGAATCCACCGGCACTGGTGGAGGAATGAAGCTTTTCTGTGAAGGGGTGGGTGTCAACCACCCTGATATAGAAGACGCTTCCCGCAGAATCAAGCCATCTGAATGGGAACGCTGTCAAAAAAATGGTGTGAAGGACATCGTTGAGATCAAAATTGGCTACGATGGCATTGTCATTGCCTATTCCCGCAAGGCCAAACCCTGGAATCTGTCACTAAAGCAAATCTGGCTGGCGCTGGCCAAGCAAGTACCCGATCCCAAAGGGGGCAACAAACTGATTCCCAATCCTTACAAGAATTGGAATCAAATTGATCCCAAATTGCCCAATCAGGCAATTCGGGTGTACGGTCCGCCGCCCACCTCAGGCACTCGTGATGCTTTTGTAGAATTGGCCATGGAAGGGGGGTGCAAAAGCTTCGAGTGGATCAAAGCCATCAAAAAAGAAGACAAGCACAAGTTCAAGGAAATTTGCCATACCATCCGGGAAGATGGCGCCTACATTGAAGCCGGGGAAAATGACACCCTGATCGTCCGCAAACTGGAAGCCGATCCTACCACGTTGGGAATATTTGGCTTCAGCTTTCTGGATCAGAACATCGACCTGGTGGCTGGCGCAACCGTCAACGGGATAGAACCTACCTTCGAAAACATTGCTTCCGGGACTTATCCCCTCTCCCGCCCGCTCTATATCTATGTCAAAAAAGCCCATGTGGGCGTTATCCCGGGCATCAAGGAATTCTTGCAAGAATACACCAGCGAGAAAGCCTGGGGAGACGAAGGCTATTTAGCGGATAAAGGCCTGATTCCCATGCCGGAAGAAGAACGCAAACAATACCGTAAGGTTGCCTTGGAACTGATCCCGTTGAAGTCCCCGTAATCTTACGAGATAAAAACCGTGTAAAATGGCGGGCCAGTGCCTTTGAGCGCCAGGGCAATCGCATGAACCGATTCTTCCCTCTCCCTCCGGGAGAGGGGCCGGGGGAGAGGGAGAGACACCGTTGCATTCATCGGCTCAAGCCCTCACCCCACCCCCTCTCCCAGAGGGAGAGGGGCTTCAATGTATCAAGGATGAATACAGTCATGCGATTGCCCTGCCTTTGGCGCTCGCCCGCTAAATTTTTGACGGACGAAACATGCAAACCAGCACTTTAATTTTGTTGCTCGCCGCACTCAGTTTTTTCGCCTACTACCTGGGCGTTGCCAAAGCCAAGGCAGTCAGCAGTGGCCATGTACGGAACCTGCATTCCCTGCCCCGCTATTATGGCTATTACACGGCGCTATGGTGTATTTTGCCTGCGCTTCTTTTGCTGGTTGTGTGGCTGATTTTTGACGATACGCTTATCTCCCAATTGGTCATTGCCAGTTTGCCACCGGAAATACAGCAACTCCCCGAAGAGCAGCTCGGCCTGTTCATGAACCAAATACGCAACCTGGTTTACAACGAGGCCTTTTCATCTTCCGACGACCCTGTCGCTCGGGCCGCCGCAGAGCATTACCGGTTTTTGAAACATTTAAGCCAGCGTTGTCTCTTCGTCATCGCCTTGGCCTGCGCCATTGCCGGGCTTTCCTGGGCCCGTCACCATATATCCCCAAAGCTTCGCGCCCGCAACCGGGTGGAAAAGCTACTCGAATTTTTCTTGATTGCCAGCTCCACGATCGCCATTCTCACTACCATCGGCATTGTACTTTCCGTGTTGTTTGAAGCGCTTCGGTTCTTCAAGCTCGTCCCGGTCACCGAATTTCTGTTCGGCCTGCACTGGAGCCCGCAAATGGCAATCCGGCCAGACCAGGTAGGTTCATCCGGTGCGTTTGGCTTTATTCCCCTTCTGACCGGCACCCTCTTGATTGCCGCTATCGCCATGATTGTCGCCGCCCCCATCGGTTTGTTGGCGGCTATTTATCTGTCTGAATTCGCCTCCAGAAAAATCCGCACTGTTGCCAAACCCATGCTGGAAGTGTTGGCAGGCATCCCTACCGTGGTCTATGGTTTCTTTGCCGCGCTGGTGGTCGCGCCTTTCCTGCGCGAACTGGGCGCCGCCATCGGCGTGCCCATTTCCTCGGAAAGCGCGCTGGGGGCGGGACTGGTAATGGGAATCATGATTATTCCCTTCGTGTCTTCCCTTTCCGACGATGTCATTAACGCCGTGCCTCAATCCCTGCGGGACGGTTCCTACGGCCTGGGCGCCACCCAGGCGGAAACCATCACCCAGATCATCATCCCCGCCGCCTTGCCCGGTATCGTCGGCGGATTACTGTTGGCGATTTCCAGGGCCATAGGTGAAACCATGATTGTGGTCATGGCTGCCGGCCTGACCGCAAATCTGACATTGAATCCCTTGCAATCGGTCACCACCATCACCGCACAAATCGTGGGATTGCTCGTGGGCGACCAGGAATTCGACTCCCCCAAAACCCTGGCGGCCTTTGCCTTGGGGTTGGTGCTTTTTCTGATCACCCTGGCACTCAACGTCCTTGCCTTGCATATCGTCCGCAAATACCGTGAACAATATGAATAACGAAATCACCACCGCAGAACTGATCGCCGGCACGGTCAAAAAACGCCGCGCCCGGGAAAAACGCCTCAAACTCTACGGCATAGCGGCCGTGGTTGCCGGCGTTATCCTGGTCGTCATTTTGATGGCCAGCATCGTCTCCCTCGGTTACAAGGCCTTTTGGCAGAGCTTCATCGCCTTGGATATCAATTTCGACCCGGAAGTCATCGCTCCCGGAGGCATCCGTGATCCCGATACCCTGCGGCAAGCGGATTACGGCCTGCTGGTCAAACGGGCTTTGAAAGAACTTTTTCCCGATATCCGAAACCGGCGGCAAAAACGCGCCCTGTACCGGCTCGTCAGCGTCGGCGCCCCCGATGTGCTGCGCAAAATGGTCATGAAAGACCCGGATCTGATTGGCACCGTGAAAACCGTCTGGCTGCCAGCCCACAGTGACGTCGATATGTTTATGAAGGGCTATATCAACCCCGATGAGCCGGAAAGCCAGCGGCGCTTGAAGGACTTTCAACTGGCCTGGATTCAGCGGTTAATCCATGAAAACCGCCTGGAGAAGCGCTTCAATTCCCTGTTTTTCCTGTCCGGGGACTCCCGGGAACCGGAACTGGCGGGCATTTTGGGCGCCTTGATGGGCTCCATTTATACCATCATCATCACTCTTTTATTGTCTTTTCCCCTGGCAGTGGCGGCGGCCATCTATCTGGAAGAATTCGCCCCCAAGAAAAACTTCTGGGTGGACTTGATCGAAGTCAACATCAACAATCTGGCCGCGATTCCCTCTATTGTCTTTGGCCTTTTGGGGTTGGCGGTCTTTCTCGGTTTCTTCGGCCTGCCCCGTTCCACGCCGCTGGTGGGCGGGTTGGTACTGGCCCTGAGAACCATGCCAATCATCATCATCGCCAGCCGCTCCGCCCTTAAAGCCGTGCCCCCCTGGATCCGGCAAGCGGCGCTCGGCATCGGCGCCTCCAAAATGCAGATGATCACCGATCATGTCCTGCCTTTGGCGTTACCGGGCATGCTCACCGGCACCATCATCGGCCTGGCCCAGGCGTTGGGAGAAACCGCTCCCTTGTTGATGATCGGCATGGTGGCTTTTGTGGTGGATATTCCCAAAAGTTTTCTGGACCCGGCCACTGTCCTGCCGGTACAGATTTATCTCTGGGCCGACAGCGCCGAGCGCGGATTCGTGGAAAAATCCGCTGCGGCCATTATTGTACTTTTGCTGTTTATGTTGATAATGAATGCGCTGGCGATTGTCTTGCGCAAACGCTTCGAACGCCGCTGGTAACATTTTTTTGGGCCATGACTGATAGTTTGGCTACTAAACGTTAAAGTCAGGCAAATATTTTGGAAGAGGTTATTGCCGTGCAAAACATCATGAAAGCTGAAAATTTCCCGACAAAGCCTGCCTCTCCCGGGGTTCAGATCAAAGAGCGCAGGGCTGCCGATACCACCAAGATTTTCGAGAAAGAAGCTTCCCGGCACACCGTCGGAGACTTTACCGTCCCCGACCCCCGGCTCACCACCCGGCACGTCAATGTCTTCTATGGGGACAAGCAGGCGATTTTCGATGTCAATCTCGACATCGCCAAAACGGAAGTCATCGCCCTGATCGGTCCCTCAGGATGCGGCAAATCCACCTATCTGCGTTGCCTCAACCGTATGAACGATACCATCGAAATCTGCCGGGTGGAGGGAGAAATCAAGCTCGATGAGGTCGATATCTATCACGACGACATCGATCCTGTCGTCCTCCGGGCCCGGGTCGGCATGGTTTTCCAAAAACCCAATCCTTTCCCCAAATCCATATTCGACAATGTCGCCTACGGCCCCCGGATTCATGGCCTGACAAGCAGCAAATCGGAGCTGGAAGAGATCGTGGAAAAGGCTCTGAAGCGGGCCGGCCTTTGGAATGAAGTCAAGGACCGCCTCGATCAACCGGGCACCGGGCTTTCCGGCGGCCAGCAACAGCGTCTGTGCATCGCCCGGGCGATTGCCGTCAACCCGGAAGTCCTGCTCATGGACGAACCTTGCTCCGCGCTGGACCCCATTGCCACCGCCACGATCGAACAGCTGATCGACGAGCTGAGCCGCCGCTACAGCATCGTCATCGTCACCCACTCCATGCAGCAAGCCGCCCGGGTCTCTCACCGCACGGCTTATTTTCATTTGGGGAAATTGATCGAGGTGGGAAAAACCTCACAGATCTTCACCAACCCCCGTCATCCTTTGACCGAGGATTACATTACCGGACGGTTTGGTTGAGGAATATCTGATTAACACTTGCCGTGTGCTCCCGAACCTTATTCTAATTCGCCGGACTCACCGTCCCGGACTGTAATCTGTTTTATATGGGCACCTTTCCTGGCGGGAAGAACACAACCGACGCGCGATAATCAGACTCCCTGTTCACGTTCTTCAAGCAAAAACCGCCGGAGCTGCCTTTCTCCCCGCATGACATGCAGAATATAGACACACTCCGCCTCAATCCGGTAAATTACCCGGCATGGACCGATAATGAGTTCACGATAACGCAAACCCTCCAATTCCGGCGGTTGTCGGCCGGATTCCGGGAATTCGCGCAACCGCTCGATTCCGGAAAACACCCGCTGGACCAAACGCCGCGCGGCAGCAGGCTTGTCCAATGCAATATATTCGGCAACTTCGTCAAGATCAGACAGGGCTGGAGTAGTCCAGATTATTTGAGCCATCGGCTCATGGCCTGTTGCGCCTCCTCATGGGCCATCACCCGCCCTTCTTGAATCGCCTGTTCACCCCGGGCAATTCCCTCAAGGAGCTGTATCCGGCGCTGCATGGATTTATAATCTTCCACATCCACCAAATAGGCCGAAGGCCGGCCATGTTCCGTTATCAACACGGGTTCCCCGGACTCATGCAGTTCCGCCAGAATCTTGGTTGCCTGTCTTTTCAGAGTAGTCACGAGTTCGATTTTCATAAAGTGATACTATACTATTACTTTACATTCGGCAAACGAACTTCCAACCGGCCGCCTTTCCAGAGGGTGTCGTCTTTTGCGACACCCTATTCCAGCAAGGAAAATCCTGTCATGGAAAACCCCCATGGGGATTCTTCCTTTTACAATCAGAATAAAAGACCGTATGGATAAGCTGTTTTTGCCTGGCAGCCTACGTCAAGGTGTGGCTTAGGGCTTTGAATCTCCGGGAAAAAACCGGTCCCGCAAAAACATCAGCGCTTCAAAAACATTGACGAAATGCTCGCCGCTGCTGGCGGCATAGCCCGGCCGCTGGGGCAACGCTTCGATGGTCCACGCCCCATCGCCATCTTCCACCCGCACCCCTTGAAGCGTCACGGTCACCGGCAGGGGGGGGTGCTCCAGCAGCAACAGACGGTCCAGGAAAGCGCTGACTGCTTCATACAAAAGCAATTGCTTGTGTAATAGATCCCGCTCCGATGTCGTCTTGCATCCATCCAACACGGTTTTATCGGCCAGATTGCGGGCCAGGTTACGGACCTCGCGGGGCTCGAATTGATATTCCCGAAGCAGCGATGCCACCTCCCGGCTGACTTCCAGAAACATCAACCCATAACGCCAGCGGCCAGTGCTGTCCGATTGTTTATAGCAGATCACCCCTTTGCCCCGGATCTCTTGTTCCCTCACCTGCAAGGTAAACGTTACCTTATCCAAGGGCGTGAATGGATCCCCATGGGCGACAAACGACAATCCATTGCTGCTGATATCCGCCAACCGGCAGATAGGGGTAGTAGCCAAACTCCCCAACCGGGACTTGCGCACTTCCATCCGCCAGCCGGCCAGGGGAAAGCGGCAATCCCGGCGTTGCTCAGTGCCGTTCATGGCCAGGGCCTGTTTCAAAGCTGCGTACAGACATTATAAGTGGTAGTGGGGGCGTAGGCCGTCTGGGTGGCATGGCCCCGCACGGTGCCGGTATTGGGCACACCGTCATCCAGCCGGGTATCCAGCAACAAAGCCACATCGCCCCGCAGCCCTCCAAAACAAAGCACATGCCCATAACTCAGCCCATAGGGTGCTCTCGTATAAACGCCTATGATTCCACCGAAGGTATGATTCGGTTGCTCATAACCACTGCCGGAGATGATCCCTGCGGTACGCAAGTGCTTCCAGAATTTTCGCGATTCATCCGTGTCGTTGGTCGAAGCCCAATTTCCAGAAATAGCGCCATTGCCATTACCATTGTCGGTAGAGGCCAAGGACAAATGTTTATCCGCCCTTTTGTCATCGCCGGGCAGCGCCTTGAAGCGGTCCTGATAAGTGTAAAGCGCGGCCCGGATTTCCTTGATGGATTTTTCCAGATTGGAGATTTTGGCGTTTTGAATCAACTCCCGGCCTTTCAACACCCCTCCCAAGAGGAGCCCGATAATCACCAGGACGATTGCGATTTCCACCAGAGTAAAGCCCCGTTGCTTTTGCATTGTCATACACCTCGTTCAAGTTTACGGAAAATCATGTCCATTTCGGCCCCATCGGGAACCAGCGCCGCCTGAACCACCCGGTTCTGGGTTCAGGGCAGTTTCCCGGCCTTGACCAAACGGTCTTTCAAAATATTCGGTGAAATCCATACCACCAAATCATCAAATTCATGCGTGGATTTCTCAGAATAATCTCCCTGGATAAAATCCTTGTCCCCGTCGCGGTTCTCCTGTTCCAAGGGATAGGCCAGCCTGGCGCCGGAAATCACAACGGCTGCCATATTGTTGACCGCCGCCACCGAGGGATCGGCATTCTGGATATCCACCCCGCCCGCCGAAGTCAGCGTCACGGCGCCGGTCAGCGGCCGGCTGACGCCGTAGCCCCAGGCGTTTCCCCAGGCATCGTCCCGGGCCACCCCCAAGGTAGCCCAGGGCAATTCCCCGACCGCCACGCCACTGGAACCACAAGGCCGGTTCTCCAAACCGTCACCGTCGGCATCGGGGCACGGCAAGCGCGGTGTGGTTTGGGACATGGCAAACCCGTAAAGCGCCTGCAGGATTTCCTGCTGCGCCGCCATGGTTTTTGCCCGGCGCCGTTGTTCGTACTGGGCGGACAACGGCCCCAACAGCCCGCCCATCACCAGGCTGAACACCACCAGCACCATGGCCATTTCAATCATGGAAAAACCAGAGCTGGATTCAGCACCCATCTTACGAGGCGCAGTGAGAGACCTTATGGGAAACACCGCGAACGCTTGACGTCGGCTATCCAGGCCCATAAGCTTCTTCCCATGTTTCTGTCCCATCATTGGGGATAACCTTTGGCAACCTTGATTCTCATCGGCCAAACGCCTCTTGGATAGTGATCCTGCCATTTTCATCGGCAGTCAGTTTCTGGCCCGGTTTGAGGATTAAGCGCCGGCCGTGCCAGTGTAATGTGATCTGGGTCTCATCCACCGGTATCGGGGTTAACGGCGGGGAACCGGATTTCTTTAGTTCACCATCGAACCAAATCCAGGCTTGCCCTTGGCCACGGACAATGCCATCCAGCCGGCTTGTATATACCCGGCTTGAATGCCTGGCCGCCGTTTTTTCTGGCTCCCGTATATTCACCGGCGGCCGGTCCAGCAGTGCCCTTTGCGCGGGGGAATAGAACAGCCTGCCCAGTGCCAGGCACTCAGTTGCCACCAACCAGAGCAAACCGGCCAGCGCGATCAATTTAAGCTTCACTGCCCTGCCCCTTGACAATGGTGTACCAGCTCATTTTGCATTGGGCGGTCAAATTGGGTTGACCGGGAACGGGTTGGTCTGCGCCGCGCTCTATCCGGCACGCCTCCAGGCTGAAAAACCCCAGCCCGCCGCCATTGATGGCACGCCAAAACGCTAACAACTGTCCTTCGTGGACCAGCCCCATATCCAAATCGATGTCCGTGCGGACCAGGTTCCAGTCACCCAGATTGTCGTCGATTTCCTGAGGCCGCAACCGGTAACCGATACGGGGCAACCCCAGCCGCTCCGCACTGGTGCGGGCGGTCTCCAGCCAGGCGATACGATTCTGGGGCCGCCACCATCCTTGTCTGAATCCCTCGACAAACACCTCGCCCAAACGGGCCACAATCTCTTCGGCTTCCCTGCCTTGGTCCAGCCTGGCTTGCAAGGTGGCATTGCTGTTTTGCAGGGTTTGGAACGCATTTTCGCGTTGCTGCAAATACTGATAGGCTGCCCCCAAGCCAGCCAGACTCAATAGCCATATCGCCGCCAGAATCAGGCCGCTTTTTTGGTCAATCAACACCGGTTTTTTCCCCGAAACGCACCATCACTTTAAACGTAGCATCTTGATGAAAACTTGCCAGCAGACCCGCTTCCCCCGATACCGTGCTTTCCGGATGAGTGGGCAAAGGGCTTTTGACAATCGCGGCCGTCTCGATGCCAGGCATTTTCTCCACCTGTCCGATAAATCGGCGGATCTCATCCACCGCTTGCCGCAAATGCCCCTGGGATATTTCGGAAACACGCAAATCCAATGTCATTTCAATGGGCTCACCAACAAAGGCATCGGCTGCCATGCTCTCTTCCTGGAATGGGCGGCGTTGCCATGCCAAGGATTTCAAGGCCAATCCAGGGAATCTGGCCAGAACCGCGCCGACGGGGGCCAGCAATTTTTCCGGGTCGATCCGGCGGGTGTCCAACTGCTGTTTCAGATCCATGGCGGTTTCGATTTGCCAGGGATCGTAGCCCTGAATTGATCCGATCCCGGGCTGCTGTTCCAACAATTTCCCAAGCGTTGCGTTTTGCTTGTGCAGACGCTGCATTTCCTGCTTCAACCTTCGCCCTTCCTGCCAGGCATAAGCGCCGTAAGCGCAACTGGTCAAGACCATCGCGGCGGTTGCGCCGTAAAGCGCCAGGCGCAAACGGCGTTGGCGTTGAAACCTGCGTTGCCAGTGATTTTGATAATGGGAAACCAGCAGCCAGCGGCGTCCCAGATTGGCCACGGCCAAAGCAGGCACGGAGATCCGGCTGGGATCGCCCCGCCACCCAAGCTTTGCGGCATATTCGGATAAATCCAGGGGACGAAGCTCGAAACCGGGGATCTCCCCGGCCAGTTCCTGAAAAACCGGGACGAATTCCGGCAAACAAACCACATTGACCTTCAAAACTTGATCTGTCGGGATCCGCAACAAACGCACCAAATAACGGTAGGTCCGGTCCATTTCTTCCATCGCTTCCCGGGTCAGATCCGTTTCCGCCACCAGGCTCAGTCGGCTGAACAGCACCTTGCCATTGCGGCAATAGCTTTGCCGCAGGGCCACCCGGTCCGCCATGGAATACACCCACACCCATAGGCCTTCGGACAATGCCGGAAACGCCTTGCACCAATCCTGGCTCAACCTGGGCAGCGACCAGATTCCCTGGACATCGATTTCATGCTCGGCCAGTTTCTTGAGACAGCGATTGAAGGCACCGCTGTCGCGAATCGCGGAAAACAAAAGCAGATCGTCCCGGCGCCCCTGCGCTTCCCTTCCCAATTTCGTGACCGCCACGAAAGGTTCGTCCTGGAAAATCTGGCGGCGCTTGCGGGCCACCAGAGCGCGGTGGTCGGAACCGGTCAAATGGGGCAGATGTTCGAGTCGGTATTCCTCCTCGATGAGGTCGGCGACCACCAGCACGTGTCTGGCCTTGATTTGGGAAACTTCGACCTCCGCCAGCGGACCTCGATGCTCCCAGATCTGGCGCACCTTGCGCCGCGCTTCAAACAAAGCCTGAAAACGGTTGCCGAGATACAATACCGCGCGCATCAGAATTTCATCTTCCCGATCATGTCGTACACCGGCCCCAGCACCGACAGCATTACCCAGCCGATGATCAGGCCGATGAGAATATTGAGGGCCGGTTCGATCATCTCTTGCATCTTGGCCACCGCCTCGTCCACATCCCGGCGGTAGAAATAATTGACGTTATCCAGCGCCTGTCCCAGATCGCCGGTGCGCTCGCCCATCTTGATCAACCGCAGCACCAGACTGGGAAACAACCCGGTATCTTCCAGAGACTGGCTGATGGACTGGCCATTGGCCACATCCTCCCGGGCCTTGGCCAAGGCTTTTTTGACATAGGCATTGCCCACCACCCCCTCGCACATGGCAATGCAATCCAGCACCGGCATCCCGGCGTTGTACAGCAGGGCGAAATAGTGGGCGAAGCGGGCCAGCATGATCTTCTCCAAAACCGGCCCGATCACCCAAAGGCGGAGCTTGAAACCATCAAACCAGTAGCGGGCCTTGGCGTGGTGGTGAATGAGCAAGCGGCCGAACACGAAAACCGCCACGGGTATGCCAAATATCAGATACCAGTAATTCACGAAACCGTGGGACACGGCAATCAGCAACCGCGTGTGCCAAGGCAGTTCGCCTTCCATGGAGACGATGAAAGTAGTGATCTGGGGTACCACGTACATCATTAAAAAGGTCACCGCTACCAATACCACGACCGCCACGAAGGCCGGATAGCGCAGGGCTTTTTTGGTCTGGCTGATCAGCTCGTCCTGCCATTTCAGGGACTCGGTCAAATGGGCCAATACCTGACCCAACTCGCCGCTGCGTTCCCCGGCTTCCACCAAACTGACGTGCAGGGGGGAAAAAACCTCGGGAAAATCCTGCAAGGATCCAGAAAACGTTTGGCCGCTTTCGATTTTGTCGGCAATGCCGGACACCACATCGCGGAAGTGACAAGGGTCCTGGGCATCGGCATAATCCCGCAGTCCTTCCAGCAACCCCACCCCGGCATGGATCATTTGCTCCATCTGGAAACAGAAATTAATCAACTCGCGGCGTGTGATTTTGCGGCGCAGAGTCAGGCGCCGGCGCTGGTGGACGGGCTTGGCCCGGATCATGGTCAGGCTGCGGGTCTGGAGGCGGCTTTCCAGCATGTCCAGATTGTCGGCCTCGGCCATGCCCACCAGGCGCTGGCCGTGATCGTCAATGGCGACGTAGCGAAACCTGGCCATCACACTGCCTCAAGACCCAAATTCGTCACCCGCTGTATTTCGGACCAGGCAGTCACTCCCGCTTTCACCTTGCGCAGGCCGTCTTCCGCCAAAGAGCGGTAACCCTTGGCGCGGACCATGCGCTCTATCTCCAGTACCGAGGCGCCATCGGCAATCAGCGCATCCAGTTCGTTGTCCAGGGGTATCACTTCCATAATCAGGGTACGGCCCTTGAATCCCCGGTAACTGCATTGCTCGCAGCGTCCAGCCTTGAAAATGACCTGCTCCCCGGCGCCATTCCATCCCAACAAAAGCCGTTCTTCTTCCGAGGGCGTATAGGGCTCCTTGCAATGGGCGCATAACTTACGTACCAAGCGCTGGGCGATGATGCCAATCAAGTTGCCCGCCAGCATCGGCGCGGGCACGCCGATATCCCGCAACCGGGTCAGCGCCCCCAGGGCGGAATTGGTGTGAAGCGTGGACAGCACTTGATGGCCGGTTATAGCTGCCCGGAAGGCCATGGTGGCGGTTTCCGCATCGCGGATTTCCCCCACCAGGATGATATCCGGGTCCTGGCGCATCAAGGAACGGATGCCTCCGGCGAAATCCAGCCTTGCCGTCACGTTGAGCGAGCTTTGCCGGACCAGAGGCAGGGGATATTCCACCGGATCCTCCAGGGTCATGATGTTGACCGTTTCGTTGTTGATATGATCCAGCATGGAATAGAGGGTGGTGGTCTTGCCGCTGCCGGTGGGGCCGGTCACCAGAATGATGCCTTCGGGACGGGTCATGATGCGTTTGAGATGGCTCAGGGTATCCCCGGCCAGCTCCAACGCATCCAAGGGCACGATACCCTTGCGCTTGTCCAGAATCCTGAGCACCAGATTTTCACCGTGCAAGGTGGGATGGGTGGCCACCCGGAAGTCGATCTCCCGCCCGGCGATATTGAGATGGATGTGGCCGTCCTGGGGGGCACGGGTTTCGGCGATATTCATTTCCGCCATCACTTTCAAGCGCACCAGAAGAGCGGACCAATAACGCTTGTGAAGGCTTCTCACCTGCTGCAACACGCCGTCAATGCGGTGGCGGATGCGCAGAAAACCCTCCTCGGGTTCAAAGTGTATGTCAGAAGCCCCTCTTTTCACCCCGTCCGCCAACAGAGCATTGACCAGGCGGACGATGGGGTGGCTGTACTGCTCGCTTTCGAGGGTCAATTCCTCGCTGCGCTCGCCGGTTTCCAACTCCCGCAAAATGCCATCGATGGAAAGCTCGAAACCGTAAAACCTGTCGATGGCCTGTTCCAATTCCGAATCGCCGGCCAGCACCGGCTCGATTTCTATGTCACCCCCCAGTTGCGCTGACAGATGATCGAGGGTGACAATGTCAAACACGTCACTCATGGCCACTACCAGCTGCCGGCTTTCTTCCTTGAAGGAGACCGGCACCACCTTCAAGCGCCGGGCGGTATCCTGATCCACCAACGCCAGGGCGTTGGGATCGGGCACCCAATGGGCCAGATCGATACTTTCCTGGCCCAGGGAACGGCTGAGCTGATCGCGGATGATCTCCTCGCTGACAAACCCAAGGCGCACCAGCACCTTTCCCAAGGGATCCCGGTTTTGGCCGGTTTTTTGCTCCAGCAAGGCGATTTCAAGCTGATCCGGGGTAATGATGCCATCATCCACCAACAACTCGCCGAGGCGCTTGGGTTTAGCCATGACGCTCCCCCAAGGTCTGCAAACGCGCTTGCACCGCCGCCCGGGAAAATACAAAAGGGCGTAGCTGAGCTTCCTGCAGGGCTTTTTGATAGTAGCGGCGGGCCAACCTGAATTTCCCCATCCGGTCCAGGCTCACGGCCAGGTTATAGGCATAATCGGGATTGGTTGGATCTCTCGATAAAGCTTCAAAATAAGCCTTTTGTGCCTGGGGCCAGCGATTTTGCCGGGCATGGAGGTTGCCCAAGGCAAAATAGAGTCCGGCGTTTTTGGGGGATTCTTTCAGTTGCTGCCGCAGCAAGCTCTCGGCCTGGGCGAAACCGCCCTGCCTATTGAGTGTGGCCAGGCCTGCCAGGGCGTGGGGATTACGCGGGTCCAGCACCAACACCCGCCGGTACCAGCCTTGCGCTTCTTGAACGCGGCGCTGGCGCACCGCAACAGCGGCAAGACCCAGCAGGGCATCCAGATCCTTGGGCGCCAGCCGGTGGGCATTGAGATAATTGCGGCGCGCCAAATCCAATTTCCCCGCCTGATAGGCTTGCCATGCCCGGTTCAGCCAGCAACCGAACGAATCGGGCCGGGTTGCTTTTTGGATTCTGAAGGTGCCGGGCCGGATCAAGTCCTTGGTATTGACAGCCACCGATTCCCTGAGTGGCGGCAACGCTTCGGCACATGCCTCCCCCGCCTGGACGCCAGCCCCCATGGCCATCAACCCCGCCAGTCCCAAACAGCCACAAATCAACTTCATTGGGCTTGCATAGAGGGAGTTTGCGGATGGGAGAGGAATGGTTCATATTCATTCAAATCCCCGCCCAGACTGGCGTTTTTGATCACCGTGGGACGAATGAAGACCACCAGTTCGGATTTTTCGTACTCATTGTTCTTGACGCTGAACAAGTCCCCCACCGCCGGGAGCCTTGCCAATACCGGCACGCCCTCGGTGGATTCTTTGGCATTGTCCTGCATCAATCCGCCAATGATGCCGATGTCCCCGTCGTGAATCTTGAGCAACGATTCCATCTCCTGGACCTCGATTTCGGGCACCCGGCTTTCAGTGCCAGCCTGGGCCAACAGAGGATTGGGGTCGAACACGAACCCGGTGATCCGGGAAATGGTGGGCCGCACATGAATCAAGACCGTGTCGTTATCATCGATATTGGGCGTCACGCTCATCACAAACCCCACTGGCACCGTATGGGGGATGGTTTCCGTGGTGGTCACACTGACCCCTTGGGTCTGGTTCACATCCACCGTGGTGGTGAAATAGACTTTATTCTCCACTACCCGCAGAATCGCCGTCTGGTTGTTGATCACCATGAGACGGGGGCTGGAGATCACCTTGGTATTACCAAAGCGGTTGAGCATCTTGACCTGGGCGGCGATGTTTTTGCCGGTGTAGGTCAAGGTCAACACCGGCGGACCGGATAGCGTCGTCCCCAGAAAATCCTGGGAAACCGTTCCCAAATCGCCGTTATCCACCAGATCCCGTTTTATCGCCGCCCAATCGACACCAGCTTGATAGTGGTCATTGAGCACCACCTCCACCACCGTCGCCTCGATCAATACCTGGCGGCGGGAGCGCTCCAATACCTTGTCCAGATACTGGCGCACCCGGTCATGCCCCTTGGCAGTGGTTTTTACGCTGAGCACACCGCTTTCCGGATGGGCCAGAATATGGGTTGGCCCGCCCGCGCCTGTGTCTCCAGCCCCTTCCTCTCCTGGAATGATGGATTGCAGATCCGCCACCAGTCTCTCCCAGAAATGATTGCGGGATAAACTGGTGATATTGGTGGACGATTCGTTCTCTTCCTCATTGTTATTGCCCTGGGATCGCTGCCCCGCCACCCCGGCGGAAATCTGGTTGGAGACACCCACCCGGCTTGTACTGTCACGCTGGATATTGACATAGGGAATCGCGTAGTGCTCGAAATATGGCACATCAGGCTCCACAATCAGCAGATCACCGTCGAAGCGATAGCGGAAATCCACCTGCCGGGCCAAGCGTTCGAGAATTTGCGGCAGGGTCTGATCGATGGCGTTGAGCGTCACCTTGCCATCCACCCCTGGGGCAATATCGATATTGATTTTGGCATCGCGGGCCAGGGCAAACAGTAATTGCTTGACCGGCACGCCCGTCACCACCGCCGAAAAGCGCTGCCCGGGCTTTTGTGGTTGGGGCTTGGGCAGGGGGGGCAGATTCAGCACCGGCGGCGGCGTGGCGCCAGTCACTTCCGCCGCGGGATGCAAATGGCCATCGGATGTCGCCAAAGGCGGCGGCGCGCACCCCTGCAAAACCAGTATCCACCCCAAAAGCCAAAAAAATGCCAACTTGTTCACATTTAAGGTCCTCCTGCTAGAAACCTAGCAAAAGAACTTGACAATACAAGGCGGCATTGGTTGGATGACGGGGCTTTTATATAGCAAGAATTGCCTGTAAACTTTACGCGGCCAAGGTGCCGGCACCTCCATGTGCCGCAGGAGACTCTGACTTAATCAGAGTCTCCTTAGAATATCAAGCCGCCAAATCTTGATTGGCCTATAGAAAAAATATATTCCACTTTTTGCCCTCGAGTGACATATCCATGAAAAAAATAGGTACCTGTTTTTCTTTTCTCGTCTTTTTTGCATTGCTGACCGCATGCTCCTCCGCCTATTACGGCGCCATGGAAAAAGTCGGCTTCCACAAGCGCGATATTCTCGTCCACCGCATCCAGAAAGCCCGGGAGGAACAAGCAGAAGCCAAGGAACAATTCCAGACCGCGCTGGAAAAATTCACCGCCTTGACCCAGTTCCACGGCGGCGACTTGCAAGACAAATACGAAGAACTCAACGCCGCCTACCAGGCCAGCGAGAAAAAGGCCGAAGCGGTGCGCAAACGGATCGCTGATATCGAGGATGTGGCCGAAGCTTTATTTGAGGAATGGGAAGAAGAACTGGATCAGTACAGCAGCGCTTCCCTGCGCCAACGCAGCGCCCAGCAGCTGCGGGAAACCAAGCGCCGTTATCAAAAATTGATTGCCGCCATGAAGCGGGCCGAGTCCAAAATCGAGCCGGTGCTTACAGTGTTCCGGGATCAAGTGCTGTTCCTCAAGCACAACCTCAACGCCCGGGCCATCGCTTCCTTGCAAACCGAACTGGAAGGTATCGAAAGCGACGTAGCGGCACTGATCCAGGAAATGGAGCGCTCGATTCAAGAAGCGGATAGTTTCATCCAGGCCATGCAGGAAAATACCTGAACAAGGCACCGTCCTTCCATGGCTCCCCAACTGCGAGCCATCGGGGGCAAAGGTGGCAACCATTCTCATGGTTATTGGGGCCAGATCTGGCCCCAATGATTCCCCCCTTCAGAGGGTGTCGCCTTTTGTGAGGCCTATCTTCAGAAAAAGGTTGATCCGTACAGTCAGTGGGGATGAGCGAAGAGGCCCCAAACCGGGTCGGCTTCGTTGTCCCCCAGATCGGCGAAATCCATGTGCTCGAACTCGTCAAGCTGGAGTGGAGGAAGCGGCGCCTGGTCCTCGGGGTACAATGCAGTCAGGTGGACGCGGCTCGTCTGGCCGTGGTTGGATCTTACAATCTCGGCAGGCAATTGGAGATCCTCCAGCCAGAGAATTTTTAGCGTGGTGGATCCAATCATACCCTTGTACCAAATCGCTGGACGGCCCATCACCCGCGTTTTGGCGCTCGGCTTCAGTCGGGACAGCAGGTGTGAGTCAAGCATGTGTGTAAGGGTGTCCCATGCGGGATAGCCGCGAGTGATTTTCAGGTCTGCAGTGGTGTAATCGATCACCCGTTTTTCCCGCAACAATACTTGCTGCATTTCCAGCCGGTCACCGTGACGGCTCCAAACCCACGCCAGTCCTAACTCTGGTATGCGCTTTTCGATTCGATTCTTACGGCGTAGATACCACCAGTTTTGGGTTTTGTCACGGATATCGTGAAAGGTTTCATAACGGGCTGCCAGAGGCGTGTCCACGGCGACTTGCGCCGCCGTGGCAACCGAACTCCAGTGTGTGCCCTTAGGGCCACCGCATCCTGCCAGAACCACCAAGCACAAGGCAACCCCCATGCCTTTCCAGCTCTTGAATTTCACCCTGTTCCTCCTATTATTTTTCCGGAGGAGCATGGCCAACGGCCGCAGCCCACATGGCGTGGAAAATTACATTCTGTTCCAGTACACCATGAAGCAGATGGGCTCCGGGGCCCTCGGCATAGATGGCCACATCTTCGGCGGCGTGGGTTTCCGACGAGAGAGGCACTAGCGCCTCTTGATGGAAGCCTTCATCGGTGGTGTCGATTGTGCTTAGATCATGGTTTTCGCGCCCGGCCACGGGATCCTCGTCGTAACGGGTGTCGCCACCGGTTTCAAGGAACGCAAAGCCCCTGCCGTTGGCATAGGAAAGCGTGGTGTAGGGTTTGCCGTCCTCCGCCAGAGCCGGTTCGGTTTTGGGGTTACCAGAGGCGTCGTTGCCGATTACCTTGCCAAGTATGGGATTGCCCCGGGTGGGATAGCCGGCGATAGTGAACACGTGGCTGTGATCGGCGGTCACGATAATCAGAGTATCGCTGGGATGGGTCATCTCCCGGGCTTTTTTGACCGCTTTCGCCAATTCGATGGTATCGGTCAGCGCCCGGAAGGCATTACCGGCATGGTGGGCGTGGTCGATGCGGCCCGATTCCACCATGAGAAAAAAGCCTTTGGGATTTTTGTCGAGAATTTGAATCGCCTTTTCGGTCATCGCACTCAGGGAAGGCTCACCACCGATGTCTTCGGGCCGGTCATGTTCGTATTCCATATGGGAACGGTTGAACAGGCCCAACAAATGATCCACTTTATTGGTATCGATTGCATCGAACTGTGCCTTGTTCCATACATAAGCGGCATTGGGATACTTACCGATCCACTCGGACGTCAAGTCTCGGCCGTCATCCCGCTCGCCGGTTTTTTCGGTATTTTCCGGGTCATTCTGAGTACGTGGCAGGAAGCTTCGACGTCCGCCGCCCAACGCTACCTCGATGCCGTTTCCATAGGGAAACTCAAGCAGTTGCCTGGCGATATCCTTGCAACCGTTTTGTTTGGCTTCATCCGGCAGGTCGTGGTCGTCTTCCCAGTTGCGTTCGGGCACATGGGCATAGGTAGCCGCCGGCGTGGCATGGGTAATACGTGCCGTGGTCACCACACCGGTAGCGTAACCGGCCCTCTCCGCATATTCGAGCAGCGTGGTCAGTTGTTTGCCTTTGGCGCTGGCACAATCGGCCCGGGTGACGGTCTGGTCCACCGAGATGACCCCGGCCTTGGTTTTGATGCCGGTCATCATCGCGGTCATGGTGCCTGCTGAGTCCGGAGTTTGCTGATTGGTGTTGTAGGTTTTGGCCAGAGCGGTATAGGGAAGCGTTTCAAATGTCAGGAAGTTTTCTTCCCCCTTTTTCCCACGCAGCTGTCCTTCCAGAATACGGGCAGCGGTAACAGTGGAAATTCCCATGCCGTCGCCAATGAACAGAATCACACGTTTTGCCTTGCCTGCTGTAATCGGCTGCAATGCCTGAAATTCCGATATGGTTTCTCTCCCCGCGTTGAACCATGACTTCGGGTCTTCGGCCATGGCAACCGAGGCAAGACCGAGTCCCGCCACCATGGTGAGAAAATAGGCTTTCATAGTTATCCTCCTGATTTTTAGTTTGAGACATGCGAGTCCAAACAGGACGAGAATATTTAACAGATCCCGATTTACGGGGAGATGACGGTGTGGTTACAGGAAGGTGACATCGTAGGGCAAAGTCTTGCCATCACAGAGTAGATAGGTGTTTGAATGGTCATTCCCTGATTTGCAGTGGGATACCGTTGACCAAGGTGCATCGCCACAGGGTCCGGATCCAGTCCCGGCCGATACGGCCATGGCCATTTTTCAGCCAAGTGGCGATCTCTCTGGCGACGTTGGGGTAATCGATTTTGACCCGGCTCTCCGAGCCCAGCCATTCGTTCACCTGGCGCGCGTTCAGATCCCGCATG
>JALSQY010000062.1 GCA_026985035.1 Methylothermaceae bacterium | reverse complement strand
CGCGCTCTTCGCTGTCTTTGGGCAACAACGGATTGTAGGTGCCCAGCTTTTCGATAAAGCGGCCATCGCGCGGCATGCGGCTGTCGGTGGCGACAATACGGTAGAACGGGCGTTTCTTGGAGCCGCCGCGGGCGAGACGAATTTTCATGGCCATAGTGTAGTTTCTCCTATTTTACTAGCTGTATCAAGGGGTTATGCCCCTGTCATTCTTTGTATTTCTTGTGGTGTTGGATGACTTCCTGAATGATGAAATTCAGGAATTGTCTGGCGAATTTCGGGTCGAGATTGGCCTCTTTTGCCAATGTCTCGAGTCGTTTGATCTGCTGCGCCTCACGCACGGGGTCGGCTGGCGGCAGGTTGTGCTCGGCCTTCAGTTTTCCGACTTCCTGCGTGTGTTTGAACCGCTCTCCCAGCGTATAGATCAGGATCGCGTCCAGCCGATCTATGCTTTCGCGGTGGTCCTTCAGAAGCTTGGCAGCGCGGGTGGCGGGATCAGTCATTTTTGCCCCCGAAACTGTGTATGGAAAGCGTATGGAAAGCGTATGGATTGCATACATACGAAACCCATTGCAGCGCCGCTGGCGCGTACGGGCGCAGCCATTCTGGAAAAATGACCGGTGTCAGGAGCGAAACTCATTTCTTCTTCCCGAACCCGGACAGCCCCGGCGGCAGAGACCCACCCCCCAGACCGGGCAGGCCACCGGGCAGCTTGCCGCCCATTTTTTTCGCGGCTTCTTCCATGGCTTTCGGGTCCATACCCGCCATGTCGCCCATGCCGGGAGGCATTCCGCCGCCCTTGCCGAACATCTGGCCGAGCGCACCCTTGAGCATGCCACGCTTGCCCATCTTGCCCATCTTTTTCATCATGTCCGACATCTGCCGGTGCATTTTCATCAGCCGGTTGAGATCGCTGACCTCAAGCCCGGCCCCGCGGGCGATGCGTTTCTTGCGGCTGGCCTGCAGGATCTGCGGGTTGGCGCGCTCTTTCTTGGTCATCGAGTTGATCAGGGCGATCTGCTGTTTCAGG
>JALSQY010000061.1 GCA_026985035.1 Methylothermaceae bacterium | reverse complement strand
AAAAAATCGTTTTCGAATTGATCAACCCGGGGGCCCAGTTCATTGAAGCGGTAGATGACGCCAACTACTTCTCCGGGAAAGGGGTTGTGCGGGTTGTCTGGACTTGCAATCAATAGATCGTTAATCGAGGCAGGGGCCAGCGCCCGTTTGGATTTGACATGGGTGTACATGAGCCGGCTGTAAAACCCGAAATTGTCGGTAAAGTCCTGCTCGAAAGAGGTCGACAGCCCAGTCCTTTGCATGCCTGGAATCAAAGTGACATACCGGGCAAAGTCAAATTTACAGAATGGACCGGCGGTAGCTTCCACCGCGCAGCGCGGATCCGCTTGCATGGCAGGCGATTTTGTGCTCAAGTCATGAATAAAGGTGCCTGGGTTTCCTGCTTTGCTCCGGTCATCGATTTCGCCGTTGGCGGAATCACTGATATCCCGGTCCTTGGCCTTGATTTGGTCGCGATTGGTGTAATCGAAAGTCAAGGTGGCGCGGGTTTTCTGCCAGGCCCCGCCGGCTGCCAGGCTTATCCGTCCATCTTGGCCATCGGCCCGGGTGGTGATGCCGTATTGGCCGGATACAGAAACCCCTTGATAATCCTTGCGGGTGATGATGTTGACCACCCCGGCAACGGCGTCGGCGCCGTAGATGGCGGAAGCACTGTCTTTGAGTATTTCAATGCGTTCCACGGAAGCCAAGGGAATCAGGTTGATATCGACAAAGGTTTGGCCATTTTCCTGGCCATTTTGGAAGGTGCTTTGGCCGAAAGGAAACAGCGGCACCCGGCGGCCATCAATGAGAACCAGGGTTCGGGTCATCCCCAAACCGCGCAAGCTGATGCCCGCCGATGCCGGAGCAAATCCTTGGGTGAACTGTTCATCGGCGACGCCACCGGTGCTATAGATAAGGTCCCGGAACACATCTTTGAGGGTGGTGGCGCCGGAATGCTCGATATCTTCACGACTGATCTCTGCCACCGGCATACTCCCTTCAAGATCGGGGCGGGCGATGTGGGTGCCGGTAATCACCATGGCTTC
>JALSQY010000060.1 GCA_026985035.1 Methylothermaceae bacterium | reverse complement strand
TGCTTATGCTGGCGGGATGTATCCGATAGGTTCAAGCAGGCGGCGATTGTTGAACCAGTCGACCCATTTGAGCGTTTCCCATTCGACCGCAGCCATTGTCTTCCATGGGCCAAGCCGGTGGATGACCTCGGCTTTGTAGAGGCCGTTTATAGTTTCAGCCAAGGCATTATCATAGGAATCGCCAACGCTGCCAACCGAGGGTTCAATCCCTGCCAAGGCCAATCGCTCAGTATAACGAATGGACAGATATTGCCCGCCGCGATCGGAATGATGAATGAGGCCACCTTTGTGAACGGGGCGTCGATCATGCAGAGCCTGCTCCAACGCATCCAGCACGAAATCTGTTTTCGGTGAACTCGAAACGCGCCACCCAACGATTTTATCTGCGAAGGTATCGATGATGAAAGCCACGTAGACGAAGCCCTGCCAAGTTGAAACATAGGTAAAGTCGCTGACCCAAAGCATGTTTGGTGCTGGGGCCCGAAACTTCCGGTTCACCTTGTCTTTTGGGCATGGAAGAGCTTTGTCTTGCACGGTTGTTTTCTGTGCCTTCCCACGAATAACACCATGTATATCAAGGCGTTTCATCAACCTGGCCACGGTGCAACGTGCGATACTAAACCCCTCGCGCTGTAATTGATGCCAGACTTTCCGGATGCCGTAGACTTCATTGTTCGCCTCCCACACACGTTTGATTTCAGGGCAAAGAACCGCATCCCGTTTGGCGCGGCCTGAGGCCAACCCGGGGTTCTTGGCGATGGCCGCATGCGCGTAAAATGTAGATTGGGCGATTGGCAAAACCTTGCAAACCGGCTCGACTCCCAAATCTTCTCGGTGCTCTTCTATGAATGAAATCATCGTTTGAATGGGCGGGCGAGCTCCGCCTGCGCAAAATATGCCGATGCTTTTCTGAGGATCTCATTGGCTTGGCGTAGCTCCCGGATCTCGCGTTCCATTGCCTTGATCTTGGCGCGCTCATCGGAGGTTTGACCATCTTTGCGGCCGCTATCGATATCAGATTGCCTCACCCAACGCC
>JALSQY010000059.1 GCA_026985035.1 Methylothermaceae bacterium | reverse complement strand
CTTGCCGTTATGCCGATGATATCCGCCGCTTTGGATACCAATTCGATGCGCCTTGATCCGTACCGCCTGTCTTGCCGGTAATCCGGCGATGTTTGCCTGAAAGTCATCGGGGGAAAATCAATCCTCCGGCTTGGCGCCGATTTTCTTCAGCTTTCCCGAAACAGAGACAAAGCGTGCCAGGCCGACAACATTGACGATCACCCCAATCACCAGCATCGCGCCGCCCAGCACAGTGAAATAGACATCCCCGGGAAACAGCCGGATCAGCGTTGCCCCCGCCGCCAAAAGCGCCAGGCCCGTGCGCAGGTATGCCAACAAGGTGCGTTCGATGGCGAGAACAGTGCGTTCATAGGCCAGATGATCGCGCAGAATCATGTCTTCAAAGGTGTATTTGGAATAAGGCATGGCACAGACTCCAGTAAACGCCGGGGGGGTAAAGGATAACAGAGATAAGCCCTTGATAAAAAATAAAATTACCTCGGATTTTGTTGATAAATACCGGGGCTGGATGATTCGAAAACATTATCGTTGAAGTCGAGGGAAGGCGCGGATTTAACTTGGCCTTTTCTCATTTCCGATCAACAAACAGAAAGGAGATAACGATGAAATCGATAAACCTGTCCTTGCTTTTTGCTATTTTTGCCATTGCCGCAAGCGGAAGCCCCGCTGCACTGGCAGGTGCGGAGAAAACCATATACCCCGGGTCCATGTGTGTGCCTTGGAATGCCGGTGAACCGGTTCCCAGGTTGAATGCGAGCCGGATTTTTAACGATAACACACGCCGCTGGATGCGGGTGGATTGTCCCATCCTCCACCAGGATTTTAAAAATGGCCTTTTTAAGGACTCCCTGGATGATGCGGATATCGGGGTGATTGATGCGCATTCTTCCAGTAATGCGAGGTGCTGGCTTAAAAGCGTACACCAAACAGGTTCTGTGCTGTACTCATGGAGTGGAGGTACCCGTACCACGGCAGGTTTCGGAAGCCATGAACAAAACCTGGATTTCAATGGTGTCCCGGCCAATGGCAATACCTGGTATTACATTGGCTGCACCATTCCACCCAGGCGACATGGACAATCTTCTGGCATTACCTACTATTCCAGCGACGAATAATCTGTCAATCCAACGTATGCGGGCCGCTTTCCGGCGGCCCGTTTCTGAATGGAGGGAATTTGCAATGAAAACAAGGTATTTTTTAGTGACGGGTGCTGTTTTGATGGCTTCAGGCATTGTTTTGGCATGGGGGTTTTTTTCCTTGCCCAAGGCCCGGGTTTCCCAACTGCAAGTGCCTGAGACCCGGGAGGATCTGGCGCCTGTCATTGCATCCTTGACTCAATCGGTGATGGCATTACAGAAAAAAATGGAAACGCTATCGGAAAAGGTGGACCGGAAAATGAGCAGGGTGGAACAACAACAGGATGCTGTATTGAAAACTCAGGAGGTTCACGAAGATTCGGAAGAAATCAGCGACGAACAAACCCGGCAACAAGCAGAACAGTGGTATGAAAGGCAGATAGAAAAACTGGACGCCGTGTTGGTTTCCGAGCCCAAGGATGATGACTGGTCTGTCCGCACCACCGGTCGTCTGGAGGAAACTTTTGAAAAGTTGAATGATTACGAAATCAAGGAAATCTCCTGTAGCGGTACCCTTTGCAAGGTCAACGCGCGTATTTCCCCTCAAGATTTACAGCGGGAAGGAGGCATCGATGGTCTGGTGCACGGTACAATGGGATGGGAAGGACAAACCATAGCAAGTGTGGATGAGGAAACTGGCGAAGTGACCGTTTATTTATTGAGAGAAGGTGTGGATTTGCTTTCGGAAAGTAATGCCGGGGAAGTCGAGTAGCTTTTTTTCCTCGGTCCATATTCTCGGCAGCCGTCAATTGGGGGGCGCAGACAGGTTTTATGTCCGGCTGGTCAGCGCGCTCCATCAAGATAATTACCGGGTGCTGGCGGTGAACCGGCCCGGCAGTCCGGTTTCGCCGCTGCTGGACAAGGCTGGGGTGGCGCAAGTCCAGGTGGCATTGGCCAATCAATGGGACCTTTGGTCTGCCTTGAAAATAAAGCGGATTATCAAACAATGGCAACCGGCGGTGGTGCAGACCTACATGGGCCGTGCCACTCGCCTGACCCGGCTGCCGAAAAATTGCGGCGCCATTCATATTGCCCGGCTGGGAGGGTATTACAAAATTGACGGTTATTACCGCCATGCTCATGCCTGGGTAGGCAATACCCAAGGCATCTGTGATTATTTGGTGCGTTCTGGTCTGCCGCCGTCCCGGGTTTTCAAAATCGGCAATTTCGTGCCGCCGCCCCTGACATTTTCGCATCGGCGGATAGCTGAACTTAAACGGCAGTGGAACATCCCCGAGGATGCATTGGTGATCGCGGCGCTGGGGAGGATGTATCCGGTAAAGGGATTTGACGATTTACTCCATGCCTTTTCCCGTTTAACCGCTGCAATCCACCAACGGCCATTGTGGTTGGCCATTGCCGGAGACGGCCCTCAACTTGGTGATTTACGGCAACTGGCCAGGGAGTTGGGGATCGCTTCGCGGATTATCTGGACCGGCTGGTTAAATCCGCCCGATCCTCTCTACGCCGTGGCGGATCTGTTTGTTTGTCCTTCCCGTCATGAACCCTTGGGCAATGTCATCCTGGAGGCATGGAACTACCGTTTGCCGGTTGTGTCCACATCGACCCTGGGGGCGACGGAATTGATCGAGCCGGATGTCAACGGCTTATTGGTGGAACCCCGGCAACCGGCTGCCTTGGCGCAAAGGATTCACAGTCTGCTGGTGTCACCCGAAAACGAACGGCAGAAAATCGGCGAGGCGGGCCGGCAAACCCTGGTCCGGGATCACAGCCGCGAAGCTGTCGTGCAAGCTTATTTGGCGCTTTATCGTCAATTGACATGAGGCACCACTCCAGATCGGCCGTCACGGCTCCCCAGCGGATTTTGATTATCCGGCTCAGCGCCATCGGCGATATTGTCTTTGCCAGCGGTATGGTTCCAGCCTTGAAAACCCGCTATCCGGACGCCGCCATTGACTGGGTGGTGGAAGAATCTTATCGGGATCTTCTTCAGGTCAATCCGGGCGTGGACAAATTGCATCTCTGGCCCAGGCGCCGTTGGGGAAAGTTGTGGCGGGAAAGGCAGTGGCCTGTTTTGATCGGCGAAATGCAAGCCTTGATAAGGCAACTTCGGGCGCGGCGGTATGACTGGATTCTCGATACCCAGGGATTGCTCAAAAGCGGCCTGTTCGCCCGTCTGGCCCGGGGCGAATTCCGGGTAGGGCTGGGCTCGCGGGAAGGCAGCCAATGGTGGATGGCGCGGGTAGTTTCCCGGAAAACCCGGGATCGGCGCATTGCTTCGGAATATCTTCAATTACTGCGGGAGCTGGACGTGGCGCCGGGGGACTATCCCCTTGATATTCATCTATCCCCTGAGCATCAAAAGGAAGCGGAAGACACGTTAAGGTTTTTCAATATCAATACCCCTTACGCGGTCTTTTGCCCTTTCACCACCCGGCCTCAAAAACATTGGCGGCAAGCCCGGTGGCCACGCTTGGCCACATCACTGCAATCGCGATGGGGGCTTTCCTGCTTGGTCTTGGGGTCGGCGGATGAAAAACAAACCGCGCAAGAAATCGCCATCCAGAGCCAGGATGCCTGTTTTTCAGCCGCGGGGTTGACTTCCATCGGCGGCAGCGCTGCCCTGATCCGCCAGGCAACCCTGGTAATAGGCGTGGATACAGGCATGACCCACCTTGGCATAGCCTTCAGGCGCCCCACGGTTGCCCTGTTCGGCGCGACCCGCCCCTATCTCGATCCTGTTTTCGATAAGGCCCGGGTGTTGTATCGTCCCCGGGATTGCTCGCCGTGCCGCAAGCGGCCCATTTGCGGAGGACGGTTTGATTGCATGGAAGAATGGCAGGTAAATGATGTCATAGCTGCAATCTCGCAGGTAAACCATTGAAAATCATGCATGTGGAAGGCGGCCGGCATTTGTACGGCGGCGCCCGGCAAGTGG
This sequence comes from Methylothermaceae bacterium, assembly GCA_026985035.1. Classification (GTDB taxonomy): domain Bacteria; phylum Pseudomonadota; class Gammaproteobacteria; order Methylococcales; family Methylothermaceae; genus Methylohalobius. The sequence goes on along the minus strand of JALSQY010000059.1, from coordinate 18,827 downwards.
CTTATTTGCTCAATGGCCTGAGAGACTATCCGGCAGAGCATATTCTGGTTTGCGACTGCGCCAGTCCATTGCCGCGAGTCATCGATAACCCCAAAGTCCGGGTTTTCTCCAGCCAAATCCGGGGTGATGGGGATCCGGCCTTTGCTTTTCATCTCTACCGCTGGATACGGCAGGAACGGCCTGATATTGTGCACCTCCACAGCCGCCGGGGAGAATTGCCCGCCATGCTGGCGGGCAGGCTTGCCAAAGTGCCCATGATACTGACCCGGCGGGTGGACAATCCGGAAAACCTGTGGCTGGCAACCATGAAATACCGCCATGTCCAGCGGGTTATCGCCATCTCCCAAGGCATTGCCGGGGTGCTGGAAAGACAGGGGTTGCCCAAAGAGAAGCTATCTTTGGTTCATAGCGGTGTGGATACCTGGCTTTTCCAGCCCCGTCCCCTGCGAACATCTGGGCGGCTGCAATTGGGGATTCCAGCGGATCATGTCGCTGTTGCCGTCGTCGCCCAGCTTATTCCCCGCAAGGGGCATCTGGTCCTGTTCGAATCCTTGGCACGGTTACGCCGCAAAAATCCGGCATTCAAACTGACATGCTTACTGTTTGGCAAAGGACCGCTGGAACCAGAATTGAAGACCCGATGCAAAAAATTGGGGCTGCAAAATCAAGTTAAGTTCATGGGGTTTCGGGAAGCGATGGCGAAAATTCTGCCAGCCATGGATTTAGTCGTCCATCCTGCCCTGAAAGAGGGACTGGGAGTGGCACTGCTGGAGGCGGCTGCCTGTGGTTTGCCCATCATTGCCTGCCGTTCGGGCGGGATGCCGGAAATTGTCGAGGACGGAACCAACGGCTTGCTGGTAACCCCCGGCGACGCGGATGCACTGGCACATGCCATCGAAGGCCTGGCCCGAAATCCGCCGCTGAGAACCCAAATGGGGGAGGCGGGCAGAAAAAAAGTATTACGGCAGTTCACCATCGCCGCCATGGTGGCAGGGAATTGGCGGGTTTATCAGCAGATCGTGCGGTAACTGAGGTGGTGAGGCTGAATTTCACTGCGCCTTGGGGAAGCTCGGATCAAGTCAGAGTTTCCGCACTACGTGGATATGCCGCCAAAGTCAATCTATTTAAGTGATTGACTTTGGTGGAAAAATGAAAGTCACATTTTTTGTTTTTCGTCCTCTGGCATGTCAGGGGTGAGTTGTTCAAGGAGTCCTTAGGGGGGCGGCTCTTGTATCCCATGGGCGCTATCGGCTACTCTATGAGTCTTGAGCTTATACAATAATTAATTGTTCAAGGGGAGGAAATTAATGGAGACTTTATTAATTGGTATCACTATTTTATTTGTAGTTTATGTGGCTTATATATTATTGACGGCTACTTTGGCTAATAAAGGCCAGCCCAGCCATGTACAGGAAGTCAAAGCCAAGGAAAAGACCGAGGAAGACAAACAGCCCGCCGTGGCCGAAGTAAAGCCTGCTGCTGAAGAACCCGCAGCAAGCAAGGAAGACGTTGCCACGGCCGAGGAGGCTGAAAAAGTCAAGGAACTGAAAAATCCGGACACCGGCGAGACGGCTGCGGTGCCCACCAATTACCGGTTTGCCAAACGCTGGATCAAAGAAGCACTGGTCAAGGAAGGGTTGTTGGATAAGATTTATAACAATACCGACTTGAAGGATGAAAAAAACAGTCAGAAAGTGAAGGAAGCCCTGGATAAATTCAAGCAAATGAAAAAATATTGGGCTTAGTCGATGCCAAGTTTTTTCAGCCGGTAACGCAAGGAGCGGAATGTCAGTCCCAATTGTTTGGCGGCGGCGGTGCGGTTCCAGCGGGTTTGTTCCAGAACATTGAGAATAGTCCGTCTTTCGATTTCATCCAAATAATTCTCCAGGGAAAAATCTCCGCTTGGGGGAGCGGGCGTTGCACTGGAGTCGGGTATGGGTTCGGCCTGATGAGCGGGAAGGTTTAAGTCCCCAATATCAATGGCGTTGCCATCGCAAAGCGCGGCAGCTCTCTCGAGAATATTTTCCAGTTCCCGGACGTTGCCTGGGAAGGCGTATCGCTGCAAGGCCGCCAATGCTTCAGGCGTCAATTTCAAAGGTTCCAAGTCGTTGATAGCAGCCAGCCGGGCAAGAATATGATCCGCCAGTTGGGGGATATCCTCTCTGCGGTCCTTGAGAGGGGGAACCGGTAATTCGATGACATTGATCCGGTAGAACAAGTCCTGGCGGAACTGGTTTTCGTCCACCATTTTTTTCAGGTTTTTGTGAGTGGCGCTCAGGATTCTTACATCCACGGGGATTTCCCGTTGATCGCCGACAGGGCGGACGGATTTCTCTTGAATGGCCCGCAGCAGTTTAACCTGCAAGGACAAAGGCAAATCTGCCACTTCGTCGAGAAACAAGGTACCTCCGTCAGCTGCTTGAAACAGGCCGATTTTATCCGCCACCGCGCCGGAAAAGCTCCCCTTGCGGTGGCCAAAAAATTCACTCTCCATCAATTCCGCCGGGATGGCGCCGCAGTTGACGGCAATAAAAGGCTTGTCTGCGCGGGGGCTCTTGGCGTGAATCAAGCGGGCGACCAATTCTTTGCCGGTGCCGGAGTCGCCACTGATGAAGATAGGCGCTTGAGTGCGTCCCAGTTTGACGATTTTGCCGCGGATTTCCCGCATCGCCGCCGATTCTCCCAGCAAGATATCCCGCGAGCGGTTGTCCTTTTTGCCGGTTTCCTTGGAAAGGGTCATGGCGCTGCCCACCAGCTTGCGCAGGATTTTCAAATCCACCGGCTTGGATACAAAATCAAACGCGCCCAACTTCAGCGCCTGGACGGCCAATTCCATGCTGCCGTGGGCGGTAATGACGGCTACCGGCAAGGCGGGGGCGGCGGACTGGATATACTCCACCAACTCCAGGCCACTGCCGTCGGGCAGTTTCATATCGGTCAAACAGAGTTGGAACTGTTCACGATTGAGCCACTGCTTGGCCTCATCCAGATTGGCGGCGGTTCTGACCTGGATTTCCATCCGCGCCAGGGTCAGTTCCAATAGTTCCAGAATATCCGGCTCATCGTCAACGACGAGGGCGAGTGCATGTTTCATAGTTCCACCGTAAGTTGTTCTGCGTCGGCCAGGATAATGCGGAAACGGCTTCCTTGCCGGGTATTTTTTTCGTATTCCAAGCTGGCCTGGTTCAATTGCGCCAGTTCCCGGGCGATGTAGAGTCCCAGCCCGGTACCCGTGGAAGAGGTCGTAAAAAAGGGATCGAATACCTGGCGAAGAGTATCCGGCGGAATGCCAGGGCCATAATCCACCACTTCAATCGTAGGTTTGTCCAATTCCGGGTGCCGGTACAAATGAATTTCCGCATTCCTGTCACCAGTGGCGCCATATTTCAAGGCGTTGGTGCAAAGGTTATTCACAATCTGGCGCAGTTGCGAGGCATCCACCAGAGCGTAAAGTGGTTCGTCCCTGACATGAATCTCGAAAGCATTCTTCAATCCCAGGTGTTCTTCCTTGAATTCTTCATAGAATCGCTCTAGCCATTGGGCCATATTCAGCTTGCTACGTTGGGAAGGTTTGCGGCGGGACAGTTCCAGCACGTTGCCGATGATATCGTTGACCCGGCGGGAATGGTTTTGAATGATCTCTACCAGGCGCAGGTCTTGCTTATCCAGGGCCGGGTTTTCCCCCAATAACTGCCCCGCATGGCTGATGGCGCTCAAGGGGTTGCGGATTTCATGGGCAATCCCGGCGGTCAAACGACCCAGGGAGGCGAGTTTGCTTTCCTGAACCCGCTGCTGATAAAGGGCCACATCTTCCAGGAAAATCATGGTCAGGGTTTCACCCTGGGTGGCAAGACGGCTGAAACGGACATGGATGGAATCCGATTCGTTGTGCAAGGTGACGGTATTGTATTCCGGTTGTTCCAACCACTGGCGGAAGTGAATAATCAATTTATCAGGCAGATCGGTCAGGACCGAGGGTTTGTTATCGAGTTTGAGCAGACGCAGGACGGAGTCATTCAGAAGCCGGATGCGGTAAGCCTCATCCAATATCAAAATGCCCGACTGTAGATGTTGGACGATGAATTCGTTCAACTGTCTGAGATTGGCCAGATCGATGCCGCGTTGCTCTGCCAGGGCTTCGCTTTTTTCCGCCTGCTGCGCCAGGGCAATGGCTAAAAGTGAAATTGTAAAATAAGACGTCCCCAACATGCCGGCATAGGAATAGCTGGTTTTGTCGAAAGCATTGAGCAGGTCACCGGCGGCTTCCACGGCGAGTACCGACAGACTGGCCAATGCCGCGATGCCCAAAGCGCAACGGCCGCCAATCAAAAGGCCGGCCGCGGCGACGGTGACCGCCAGCAAAATACCGAAGCCGATTTGCAGCCCGCCGCAGGCGAAAATTATCAGCGGAATGGCGGCCAGGTCAAGACCGACATGGGCCACCCCCTGTAGTGCGTAGCCAGGCCTTCGGACAATGAGAAAATAGAAAGAAGCAAAGGCGGCAATCAAGTAGATCAAAATTGTCCATTTGAATAACTCGGGCGCATGGCTGCCGAGATGCTTGGGACCGATGTGAAAAAAGTACAGCAGGGCGAGCAGGGCGGAGAGAATGCATTGATAAGCGGCGAAAACCTTGAGTAGCCGCCATGCCTGGTCGTTAGGGATACGGTAGCTGGAAAAAGGGCAAGGTCTCAGTGATTGATTTGCTTGATGCATGGGCTCGCTTCGGGCAGTGTGGTTGGCTTAGAATAGCCGGATGATAAAAATCGAACAATAATGTTGTTAAACTTACCGCCTGTCAGTTTGTTTCCTGGGGGCAGGGCAGGGTTTACCGGATCTGAAAACATCCCTGAATTCAGGCCCTGGGTGGCCAGATTGTTGAATTTATCCAGTTGGGTGCTATGCAAACCAAGTATAGCTTCGATATTTTCCATCAAAGGCAAAATTTTCCATGAATATTCATGAATTTCAATCCAAAGCGTTAATGGCGGATTACGGCATTCCGGTTCCCCCGGGCCAGGTGGCCCATACGCCTGAAGAGGCGCAGCAGGCCGTCCAAAAATTGGGGGGGGACAAATGGCTGGTGAAAGCCCAGGTGCACGCGGGGGGCAGGGGCAAGGCCGGTGGTGTTCTCATGGTGGAGAGCCCCGTCCAGGCGCGCGAAGCGGCCGAGAAACTCCTAGGGATGACCTTGGTGACCCACCAAACCGGGCCCAAGGGATTGCCCGTCACCGCAGTGTTAGTGGAGCAGGCAACCGCCATCGCGGAAGAATTGTATTTAAGCATGGTGATTGACCGGGGGCGGGAAAGAATTTCGGTGATTGCCTCTGCCGCCGGTGGTATGGAGATTGAGGAAGTGGCGGCCCGGACGCCGGAAAAAATACTCAAATTTTTTATTCATCCAGCCGCGGGACTGCAAGACTATCAAGGCCGCGAAGCTGGTTTTGGCATGGCCTTGGAGGGTAAGCAAGTCCAGCAATTTGTCCGCTTGTTGAAAAATCTTCACCGCCTGTTCCAGGAGAAGGATGCTTCCCAAGTGGAAATCAACCCCCTTGCCTTGACCGAGGAAGGAGAACTGGTGGCCTTGGATGCCAAACTGGAATTTGACGACAACGCTCTTTATGCTCACCCCGAAATCGAAGCCTTGCGCGATCCCAGCCAGGAGGACGACAAGGAACGCCGGGCCCGTGAGCATGATCTCAATTATATCGCCCTGGACGGAGATATCGGTTGCATGGTCAATGGCGCGGGACTGGCGATGGCGACTTTGGATTTGGTCAAGCAGTGCGGTGGCGAGCCGGCCAATTTTCTCGACGTGGGAGGTGGAACCACGGCGGAAAGGGTAGCGGAAGCTTTCAAGATCATTCTCGCCGATCCCAAGGTAAAAGCCATACTGGTGAATATCTTCGGCGGCATTGTCCGCTGCGACTTGATTGCCGAGGGCATCATTGCGGCAGTCAAGGAGGTGGGGGTATCGATCCCTGTCGTTGTCCGGCTGGAAGGCACCAATGCCGAGGCCGGTCGTGAACAGTTGAAAAAATCCGGCCTTTCCCTCATTGCCGCGGTGGATCTGAAGGAAGCGGCGCAAAAGGTAGTAGCCGCCGCAGGAGGCCAATCATGAGCGTATTGGTGGATCGTCATACGAAAGTCCTTTGCCAGGGGTTTACCGGCAAACAGGCCACCTTTCACTCCCGTCAGGCGTTGGAATACGGCACGCAATTGGTTGGCGGGGTCACCCCCGGCCGGGGCGGACAAACCCATTTGCAACTGCCGGTATTCAATACAGTGCGCGAAGCGGTGCAGACGACCGGCGCCGAGGCCAGCGTCATTTACGTGCCGCCGCCGTTTGCCGCCGACGCTATTCTGGAAGCGGCCGATTGCGGGATTCGCTTGGTGGTGTGCATCACCGAAGGCATACCCACGCTTCACATGCTGCGGGTGAAAGCGGCGCTGCAAGACTACGATTGCGTGCTGATCGGCCCCAACTGTCCTGGCATTATCACCCCCGGCCAGTGCAAGATCGGCATCATGCCGGGCTTTATCCACAGGCCGGGATCGGTGGGCATCGTGTCCCGTTCCGGCACTTTGACCTATGAAGCCGTTTGGCAAACCACTCAGGAAGGATTGGGACAAAGCACTTGCATCGGTATCGGTGGCGATCCGATTCACGGCATGAACTTTATCGAGGCTTTGACACTGTTTGAATCCGATTCCGAGACCAAGGGCATGATTCTGGTGGGAGAAATCGGCGGTCAGGAGGAAGAGGAGGCCGCTGAGTATATCAAACACCACGTCAACAAACCTGTGGTCGCTTATATTGCTGGCCGTACTGCTCCGCCGGGCCGGCGCATGGGGCACGCAGGCGCCATTGTCAGCGGCGGCAAGGGGACGGCGGAAGCCAAGGTAAAGGCCCTGCGGGATGCCGGGGTCGTGGTGGTGGATTCGCCCACCGAGATGGGCGCAGCCATGAAAGCCAGCCTATGACCATGCGCTTACGTTTGGCCTTGGCCCAACTCAATTATTTGGTGGGCGATATCGAGGGCAATGTGGCTAAAATCATCGCCACGGCCCGTCATGCCCGGGATGAACTCAAGGCTCACGCGGTTATCTTTACCGAGCTGGCCATCTCCGGTTATCCGCCCGATGATTTGTTGCTCAGGACGGATTTCATTCACGCTTGCCGCCAGGGATTGGACCGGATTCGGGAAACGGTCAGCGGCATTGAAGTCATTGTCGGTTTTCCGCAGCAACAGGATGGCAGGCTATATAATGCCGCGGCGGTTTTGGCCGATGGCCGGATACGTTTGCTCTACCACAAGCACGAATTGCCCAATTACGGGGTTTTCGACGAAAAACGCTATTTTTCCCCGGGGGAAAGTCCTGGATTATGCATGCTCAAAGGTGTGCCGGTAGGGCTTTCCATTTGTGAGGATATATGGCACACAGGCGTGGTGGAACAAGCGGTCAACGCCGGCGCGAGACTGATCTTGAATCTCAATGCCTCGCCTTTCCATATTTACAAAGTGGCCCAGCGGGAGGCGGCGGTCCATGCCCGCATCGCTGCCACCGGGGTACCGGCGGTATATGTCAACCAGATCTGCGGCCAGGATGAATTGGTCTTCGATGGCGCTTCCTTTGTCATGGACCCTTTTGGCGAAGTAGTGCTGCGCGCCCCGGAATTTGAGGAATCGGTGGTGATGGCCGAGTTTGACTGGGACGGGGAAAACGCCAAGCCGTGTCCCGGCCTGTTGACCCCCGTTGAAGACGAATCGGCCAGCATCTATAAAGCTATCGTGCTGGCCATCCGCGATTATACCCATAAAAATCATTTTCGCGGCGCGGTATTGGGATTGTCCGGCGGCATCGATTCGTCGGTGGTGCTGGCCTTGGCGGCGGATGCTTTAGGCCCCGAGAATGTGGAAGCAGTGATGATGCCGTCCCGCTTTACTTCCAATATCAGTCTGGAGGATGCCAAAACCCTGGCGGAAAATTTGGGTGTGAAGTACAGCGTCATCCCCATCGAACCGGCTTTCAATGCTTTTTTGCAGATGCTCAAGGAAGAGTTCGCCGGCAAACCCTGGGATGTGACCGAGGAAAACATACAGGCCCGCTGCCGGGGTATCACCTTGATGGCTATTTCCAACAAAACCGGCAAATTGGTGCTTTCCACCGGCAACAAAAGCGAAATGAGCGTGGGTTATGCCACCCTCTATGGGGATATGGCCGGCGGTTATGCCCCGATCAAAGACGTCATGAAACTCAAGGTCTATCAGCTGGCGGAAACCATCAATGCCATGCGTCCGGTCATTCCCCAACGGGTATTGGAACGCCCGCCTTCGGCGGAACTGGCGCCGGATCAAAAGGACGAAGACAGCTTGCCGCCCTATGGCATGTTGGATCCCATTCTCGAATTATATGTGGAGCAGGATCGCTCCATCGAAGAGATTATCGCCGCCGGATTCGACAGGAATATCGTGGAACGGGTGGTGCACATGGTGGATCGCAACGAATACAAGCGCCGTCAGGCGCCGCCAGGGGTTCGGATCACTCCCCGGGCTTTCGGTCGCGACCGGCGCTGGCCGATTACCCATGGTTTCAAACCTTGAGAAGCAGGTGACGCCAGCTGTCATAGACGTCCGGAATTTATCCAAGCGTTACGATAATGTGGTGGCGTTGGATAATATTTCCTTTCGGGTTTACCAGGGGCAAACCTGTGCTTTGCTGGGCGGCAACGGTGCGGGTAAAACGACTACTCTGTCCATTTTGTTGGGGCTGTTGCTGCCCAGTGCCGGTCAGGTGCGGGTGCTTGGGGTGGATATGCTGAAAAACCGCTATTTGGCTCTGGCGCGGATGAATTTCACTTCCCCTTATGTGGATTTGCCCCACCGCTTGACCGTCTGGCAGAATCTGGATATCTATGCCCGGCTTTATGGTATTCCAAAACGCAAGGCCCGCCTCAGGGAGTTATGCGGGGAGCTGGATTTGCTGGAACTGCGGGGACGGCGTTACGGTTCCTTGTCCTCCGGCCAGAAAACCCGGGTGGCATTGGCCAAATCCCTTCTCAACTATCCCGAAGTGTTGTTGATGGACGAGCCCACCGCTTCTTTGGATCCCGCTTCCGCGGAAAGGATACGCGGTTATTTGATGAACTACCGGCAGACCTGCCGCGCCACCTTTCTGCTGGCCTCCCACAATATGAGCGAAGTGGAACGGCTTTGTGACTATGTGTTTATCATGAACCAGGGCCAAATCGCCGACCAGGGGACGCCGCAGGCATTGATCGCAAAATACGGCCGGGAAACCCTGGAACAAGTTTTCATAGACATCGCCCGGAGTGGGGAGCAGTGAGACGCATCCTTGCCAGTGTGGGAAGAATTAGCGCGCTGGTGGTGCGTTACCTGTATTTGCTCAAGGGGTCTTGGCCCCGGGTGCTGGAATTGGCTTATTGGCCGACGGTACAGATGATTCTGTGGGGATTGATCAACCGTTTTCTGGCCGGCCAGAGTGAATGGCTCGCCCAGGCGGCTGGCTTGTTCATTGCCGCTGTTCTGTTATGGGATGTTTTGTTTCGGGCCCAACTGGGGGTATCGGTGGTCTTTCTCGAAGAGATGTGGTCGCGCAATCTCGGCCAATTGTTTGTCACCCCTCTGCGTCCGTGGGAGTGGGTGTTGGCCTTGATGGCCATCAGTCTATTGCGGACCTTGATCGGCGTCGGCGCGGCGGCGTTGTTGGCGATTGTGCTTTATCAATATTCGATTTTCGACATGGGGCTCCCCTTGCTAGCCTTTTTTGCCAATTTACTGGTCATGGGTTGGGCTATCGGACTGGTGGTCGTTTCATTGGTGCTGCGTTACGGTTTGGGCGCGGAAGGGTTGGCCTGGGCATTGATCTTTGCGCTCGCGCCCATCAGCGGCATTTATTATCCCGTCTCGGTATTGCCCGGGTGGATTCAACCCATCGCCCTGGCATTACCCTCCGCTCATGTATTCGAGGGAATGCGGGGATTGATGATTCAGCACGAATTCATCTGGAGTCATTTTTACTGGGCAGCGGGACTTAACGGGCTATACCTGCTGCTGGGAGGGCTGGTGTTTTTATGGTCGTTTCATGTGGCCCGGCAGCGTAATTTGTTATTGCAATTGGGGGAATAAAAATGTCAGAGACACTCAAATACAAGGAAACATATTCGATTTTCAGCCCCTGTTCCCGTGAAGAACGGGAAAAAAATTTCCTCTCTTATTGGGACTTTTCCCAACGTCATGCCGGGGAATTGCTGGAAGATGACAAGGATCTCAGCCGGAAACGCGAGAAACTCAGGGACTTTCAAAATCAACCGGTACGATCCCGCGCACCGCTTCCGGACCCGGAAATTTTCTACCGCAACTGTGTGACCTGGCACGACGATCCCAAGACCGTGGATAAGGTTACCTTGATGCTGACCTGCATCTATAAATTCGCCCGCCATGAGTGGGTTGGCATTTCCGGGGCCTGGGATGCGACACCGCCCATGGCGCAGTGTCAGAGCGTGGAAGACAAAATCAGCCGGGTTCATTTGGCCGAAGAGTTTTCCCATATCCGGTTGTTTCATAAAATGCTGCGGACTTTTCATTTGGATAAGGTGGAATGGGTGCCGCCGGGACCGCTGATGCAGGCGGTTTACCGCACCTTTCCCAGGCTGCCGGGGTTTTTAATGGATGCGCCGGCGTTTGTCACCGAACTCATGGGTATGGTTTTCTATCAACATTTGGACCGGTTATTTGACGAGTTGCTCAGGGAAAAGGAACCCGAGGCATGCCAGCGATTACATCAATTGCTGCACGAAATCATGGTGGATGAACTGGCTCATGTGGGACAGCGGCGGAATTTCATCGGTCCTGTCGGAATAAAACTGTCGAAATGGATGATTGCCCCCTTGTTCAAAGTGTTCTTTTCCGATATTCCCGAAGCCAGGCTTCTATTCGACATTGACCAGATGATTGACGATGCCCGCCGTTTCGATTATTCCACGGTGCCGGCGGAGATGGTGAAGGAGAGTTGGCTGCCGAGTTATTGTATGGAAGGGTTGCAATAAGCTGTGGCTTAAATTTTGTAGAATGGAAAGTATCTGCTGTTTCAATCTCCTGGATTGAATCTCGGTTTGGCTACCGCGAATCGATGGCAAATACTTCGAATTTTCTATTGAAATTCTAATATCTGTCCCCATTGAAATACTTATGCGCATTAGAAAAGCGCATAATTCAGGCTGAGCCTCTTTTTAGGTGCGGTATCAAGTTGGGTTTCTGGATCAAGGAGGCTCAATGCTTTGGCGATCTCACATATTGTGGATATTGGATACCTGATTGAAGAGGAGGATTCTCATGCAAGAACAATTGGCCCTTTGGAATGAAACCTTGTCCCGCTGGTTGGCACCGGTGGCGGCCGTGCTGGGAGACAAAGTCACCAAAGTCATTGGCGCTGTGGTGCTTTTGGTTGTAGGTTGGTTTTTGGCGCTGGTAATTCGCCTTTTGGTTAGGCGCGGGCTGCGTCTGCTCGATATCAATTCGAAAATCAAAGCGGCTACCCATAGTGAATGGAATGTGGAGTTATGGGTGACGCGGTTGGTGTATTACTTGCTGCTGGTGCTGGTTTTTATTGCCTTTTTCGATGCTCTTGACCTGAAAATGGTCTCGGAACCCTTGCAGGCTCTGACCACCCAAGTATTTTCCTATCTGCCCAAGTTATTTGCTGGTCTAGGGCTGACATTGCTAGCTTGGCTGCTGGCGTTGCTCGGGCGTATATCCATCAGCAAGCTATTGGAAAAAAGCCGTCTTACAGAGCGCCTGGCGGCGGAGCCTGAGGGAGAGACTCTTGCCGTCTCTCTGGGAAACATTGTTTTTTGGCTGATTTTGTTGATTTTTTTGCCGGCGATTCTCGAGGCTTTCGAACTCAAGGGTTTGTTGGGGCCAGTCCAGAATATGGTCAACAAAGTGCTGGCAATGTTGCCAAATATTTTCGGCGCATTGGTGCTTGGCTTTGTAGGCTGGCTGGTGGCGAAGATTTTGCGTGACCTGGTTACCAATATTCTTGATGTTTCCGGGATCAATGTGCTGGGGCGCAAGGCTGGCCTGACTGGAGAAATGACCCTGTCGAAATTGATCGGCACGATCGTTTTCATTTTTGTCTTGATTCCCGCCCTGATTGCCGCCCTCAATGCACTCCAAATCGAGGCGATCTCGCAGCCGGCCACCCAGATGTTGTCAGCGATCTTGACGGTTATTCCCAATTTGATTGCCGCGGTGTTGATATTGGGTATTGCTTGGTTTATCGCAAAATTGGTTTCGGGTTTGACAGTCAATATTTTGTCTGGAATCGGTTTCGACCAGTTGCCGGAACGCATTGGTCTGCCCTGGCGGCGTCAAGCTGGCGCGATGAGCCCTAGTGTCGTAGCGGGGCGTCTTTTAACCTTTTTCATCCTCTTGTTCGCATTTGTGGAAGCGACCAATCGGCTCGGGTTATCCCAGGTTTCTGAATTGGTGAGTTATTTGATTCGCTTTGGCGGCAAGATTTTGCTGGGCAGTATCATTCTCATTGCCGGTTTTTGGCTGGCCAATTTGGCTTACACAGCGATAAGCCGCGCTTCTCCGGAAGGTCGTCCCAATCCGCTTGCTCAAGTAGCCCGGGTGGCAATCATGCTGGTGGTAACCGCCATGGGATTGCGGGAAATGGGCATTGCCGAGGATATTGTCAACGCTGCTTTTGTATTGACTCTGGGTGCCGTGGCGGTAGCCTTTGCCTTGGCTTTTGGGCTGGGTGCCCGGGAAGCAGCGGGAGATCTGGCCAAGCGTTGGGTTGAAAAAATGCGTTGAGAAGACCAGATTTTTGTTCTCATTTACCTACCCCTCCTGCATGGAGGGGTTAGGTTTTTGGGTATTGGGCCGCTCAATGTCCCGGGTAAAGCCCTCCTTGGTCAGGGGTATGCGGCTATAAAAGAACCACCAAAACCCACCGATGCCGCCCAGAACTCCTACATGCATGATTTCGTGAGGCCCCAGAATGCCTGGTATCAAAACCGGCCAACGGGCATAGTCGGCGATGGCGCCGATTGTATAGGATAACCCTCCCCAAACCATGGGCTGGATAAAACCGAAGCCGAAATGGCGGGCCAGCGCGACGCCGGAACCAAGTCCCAGCCATCCCAGGCCAAGGTAGAGGGAAAGCCCCAGCAACTCAGGGATGTTGTGAAAAAACACCGCTTTCAGGACGATGCCGGTAATCGCCAGAATCCAGACCAATCCCAGCATTCCCCATCGCCCCCACCAACTGCGGAAAAACAAGGGTTGCAGCGGAGTAAAGCTGCCGGCAATCAGGGCGAATATGGCAGAATGATCCAGCCGCTCGAAAACTTCATGGGCGGTTCCCTGGGTAGCGAGGAGGTGATAAACACCACTCATTGACAATAACAATACAATGGTGAAAGAGAATATGCCCGTGGTCCACTGGCACAGGCGGCAATGCTTGCATTGTCTGATCAGGGGGATACTCAAGAAGGCAAATACGCCGGCGCTGATCAAATGAGTCAAGGAACTGACTGGATGTGTGAACCCGGGGATTGAATAGATTTCCATGGCAAATGATCTCCCGAATTTTTGCGGCTCATTTTAACTCGCGGTTTGGAGAATAGAAAAGGCGCTTGCTTCAGAAAGGGCGAATCGCTGCCTAGATCTAAATTCGGGCTGCTGAATACCTGCAATTTAAGGTATTCTTTATACACTTTTAAAATATCCGGGGTAGGCCGCTCCGACAGGTCAGGGATGGCTTGTTCAGAGCGTCCCGGGTTTCTTCATCAGATCAAACCCATGCAACTTTATGGCATGGCTTGACCTTAACAGAGGGGGTAATCCAATGAATCTGACAACGCTTCAAGAACAAATACAAAATAAAACGTTGGGCCTGTGGGAGAGGATTCAACAGCATCCCCTCTATCAACGGTTTTTGCAATTGTCCTTGGCGATGCAAATTTTGATCGGTTTGGGGCTGTTTCTGCTCAGCCAGGTGGTGGTTTTCGGCGGGCTCTATTGGATTTTTGGCGCTACCGTGGTGGTCGGTTTTTTTGCCAGCGTGGTGGCCGGCTTGGCGACGGTGCTGGGGGCGTTGCCAGCGGTATTTATGAAGGAAGTTTCTTTTCGCAGCGTCAATTTCATGATGGGCATGGCCGCAGGCATTATGCTGGCGGCGACCGCCTACTCGCTGGTGGAACCGGGGGTGGAATTCGGTAATGCACTGTGGCCGGGATTGGGGGTGTATGTGGTGGTGGCCGGAATCATGCTGGGTGCCTGGTTCCTGGATTGGGCGGAAAGAACGGTGCCCCATGATGTCTTCGGTGGCGATGCAGAAATATCTTCCGCCTTGCGCAAAGTCTGGATTTTTGTGGTAGCGATTACCATTCATAATTTCCCGGAAGGGTTATCCGTGGGTGTGAGTTTTGGCGGCGGGGATTGGCGTAATGGGACGTTGCTGGCCATTGCCATTGGCGCCCAGAATATCCCGGAAGGCATGGCGGTGGCGTTGCCCCTGATTGGAGTGGGTTATAAACCCTGGAAGGCGGTGGCCATTGCCATGATTTCCGGCCTGGTGGAGCCGGTGGGTGGCTTGCTGGGGGTGACGCTGGTGACGGTATTCGAAGTGCTGCTTCCCCTGGCCATGGGATTTGCCGCTGGCGCCATGTTATATGTGATCGCCTATGAAATCATCCCCGAGATCCAAGCCAAGGAACGTTCCCGCTTGGCGGTGTTCGGCGTGCTGGTGGGTTTCGCCATTATGACCATCTTGGAAACCACCCTCGGTTAAATGGCCGATTTGTTACAAAACTACTGGTCAGAGCTCATGCAATGGCTAAGCTTGAACGGCGCGAGGATGACTGAGCGAACGTGGTGGATGGGCGCTTTCACCAGTTTTGCTTTGATTGCGGCAGCGGAAATCGGCGACAAAAGCCAATTGGTTTGCATGACCCTGGCGACCCGGCACCGTCCCTGGCCTGTATTGCTGGGAGCGGTGATTGCATTTGCCATCCTGAACCTGCTGGCGGTAGTGTTTGGTGCCGCAGTGGCGGCATGGCTCCCCCGCTGGCTGGTGGGGATAGCGGTAGCCGTGTTGTTTGCCGGTTTTGGCTTGCATGCGTTGTGGTCGGCTAACGGGGAAGATGAAGAAGTCATCACCGAAAAAAGCGGTCACAGTATTTTCGTCACCACCTTACTGATGATTTTTCTGGCCGAGTTTGGGGACAAAACCCAGATTGCCGTGGCCGGATTGAGTACGACGGTGAATCCACCGGCGGTATGGGCAGGGGCTACCGCTGCTTTGGCAATGACTTCGGCGCTCGGGGTAATTGCCGGGCGCACGGTTTTTCAACGATTGCCCATCCATATTCTTCACCGGTTGAGTGGTTTCCTTTTCCTGATTTTAGCGGTACTGGCATTGTGGAGCAGCGTGCCTTGGGGACGGGTGATGGAATTTGCAGTGGCGGCCCTGGGCATGAGAGCCGGAGGCTGATTTGCCTACAGCTTGCCAACCCCCACGGAAAGAAGGTCCCCACTGGGTGAAGTTCAATGGACAAATTCTCGGGGAGAAAATTATTCTTTCCCGCTCGCCTTGATAAAGATCACACCGAGAAGAATATCGGCCACCGCGCCAAATATTACTCCGACCCCCGCCAATACTACTGATACAAAGCCTGCCCCCGAGGCCGCGGCCAGATAGCCATAAGGCTTCTGAAATCCAAACAGGGGATTTTCCATTTTCAAAATCTGGACGGCATAGCCAATCAAAAGCAAACCGTAGGCCAAGGTAATGATGGTCATGGAAATGGTTTCTCCGCTGATTTGTTCCGGCAGTACCATAGGCCCCAAGAGAACCAGGACGGTGAGGGCATTGAGGCCAATCAATCCATAAATAGTGAGATCCAGGCTGTGACAGCCAAAACGCTCATTGAGCAGTCCTTTGAAAGTGGTAAAGATAAAGACAAACAAGGCAAAGTTTATCAGCGTCAATAGACCGGTTATCAGCATGGGGCCGAATCCCGGGTTTCCCGCCAATTGCGAGGCCAACGATGCCAATGGCAAGGTCAGGGTGGCGCGG
Source organism: Methylothermaceae bacterium (assembly GCA_026985035.1). Lineage (GTDB taxonomy): Bacteria > Pseudomonadota > Gammaproteobacteria > Methylococcales > Methylothermaceae > Methylohalobius. The sequence goes on along the minus strand of JALSQY010000059.1, from coordinate 2,714 downwards.
ATGAAGGCAAGGATGGCGGCCAGTTTTAAACGATCGCTGTTCATGACATTCCCCCTGGGTTAGTATTCTTTTGTCTTTGTTGTTTTTGCTCCATTGTATCCCAGAAGCCATTCATGGAAAGCCCAATTCAAGCGCCTGAAACGGGCAACATTGTGTCAGTGCGCGCAAGTGTTGTGGATGTCCGCTTCCCTCAGGGCGTTCCCCCCTTATTTCAATCGTTGCTGGCAGGGAGCAAAAGCCAGGTATTGCTGGAAGTAACGGCCCATTTGGATCAGCAGACCGCCCGTTGCCTGGCGTTTACCAATACCCAAGGTTTGCAGCGGGGAGACCAAGTCATCGATAGCGGCAAACCGATCCAGGTGCCGGTGGGCGAAATTCTGTTGGGCCGAATGGTGAACATGCTGGGCCAACCCATCGATGGCCGTGGGATGGATAAGGCAGGTGAATACCGGGCCATTCACCGCCAATCTGTCCCTTTGGCGAAACGCCGGGTCGCGCCGGAAGTGTTCGAGACCGGCATCAAGATTATCGACCTTCTGGCGCCCCTGGAAAAAGGCGGTACGGCGGGACTGTTTGGGGGCGCCGGGGTGGGGAAAACCGTGGTCATCACCGAATTGATACACAATATGATGGGCAAGTACCGCGGCGTCAGTATTTTTTGCGGCATCGGAGAACGCTGCCGGGAGGCGGAAGAACTCTACCGTACCATGAACGAGACCGGTGTACTCAAAAACGCGGTGCTGGTCTTCGGGCAAATGAATGAATCACCGGGGGTTCGTTTCCGGGTGGGCCATAGCGCGTTGACCATGGCGGAATATTTCCGCGATGACCGCAACCAGGATGTGCTCCTGCTGATTGACAATATCTTCCGTTTTATCCAGGCGGGGACGGAAGTGTCGGGATTGATGGGGCGGATTCCGTCCCGGGTGGGTTACCAACCCACCTTGGCGACGGAATTGGCGGAACTGGAGGAGCGCATTTGTTCCACCGTTCACGGCAGCATGACTTCCATTCAGGCAGTCTATGTGCCCGCCGATGATTTTACCGATCCCGCCGCTGCCAGTACCTTCGCCCACTTGTCCGCCTCGGTGGTGTTGTCCAGGTACAGGGCCGCCCAGGGATTCTATCCAGCGGTGGACCCCCTCCAATCCCGATCCAAAATGCTGCATCCATCAGTGGTGGGAACCCGCCATTACCGGGTGGCCCGTCAGGTGCGCCAGGTTTTGGCGGAATATCAGGAACTGCAAGATATTATTGCCATGTTGGGGATTGAAGAATTGTCCCAAGCCGACCGTTTGACCGTCAACCGGGCGCGGCGGCTGGAGCGGTTCTTGACCCAGCCGTTTTTCTCGACGGAGCATTTTACGGGTAAGCCTGGCGTAATGGTGGGGCTTGAGCACACGGTAGATGGCTGCGAACGGATTCTTGGCGACGAGTTCAAGGAGGTGCCGGAACAAGCCCTCTACATGATTGGAACCATTGACGAGGTTCAGCGTGAAGTTGAAGATTCTGCTTCCCAGTGAGGTATTTCTGGAGACGTCGGCCACGAAAATCGTTGCCGAAGCTGAAAATGGGTATTTTTGTCTGGAGCCCAGGCATGTGGATTTTGTGACGGCTTTGGTAGCGGGGGTGTTGACTTATGTCGATGAGCAAAAGCGGACCTGGTATGTGGCAATTGACGAGGGAATCTTGGTCAAATCCGGTTTCCAGGTCCATATTTCCACCTACAAGGCAGTCAAGGGCGCGTGCTTGGAAACCTTGAAACAGCAGGTGGAAACCGAAATCCTGCAATTGGATGAGATCGAGCGGACCACCCGCAGCGTTTTGGCCCGCCTGGAAGCAGGGATCTTGCGCCGTTATGGAGAATTCCGGGAGGTGTTGAAGTGAGCGGCGACCCGAAAAACGGGCCATCAGGCGAAGAAAAACTTCCCCATGCCATAGAAAAAAAGGTCAAGCGGCACTTAAAAGCGCGCCGTGAGGAGAATCGAAGCGTGTGGTTTGGCTTGGGCATGTTCGGCATGGTGGGCTGGTCGGTGGCGGTACCCACCCTGCTTGGCATTGCCTTGGGCTGGTGGCTGGATAAAAAATATCCAGGACCACCGTCTTGGACTTTAACCTTCCTGTTTGCCGGGGTGGCGTTGGGCTGTTACAACGCCTGGCAGTGGATCAAAAAAGAAAGCCGCCATGATTGAGCAGGTATTGTCTTGGGTTGGGTTATTTGTTGCGGGCGCTGGCCTGGGGGCTTTTTTTTATGGTGGGCTGTGGTGGACGGTGAAAAAGCTCCCGCAAGTCCGTCATCCTGCTGTATGGATGTTGGCGAGTTTTGCGGCGAGAACGGTGGTCACCGTAACCGGCTTATTCTGGCTGATGGCGGAAGACTGGCGGCGGTTGTTGGTGGCGGTGGCGGGTTTCGTGACAGCCCGGGTGATAGGGATGGCAATGGCGAAAAAAAAGCCAGAAGAAGGATAAAAAATCATGCAATTCAACCCCGACCAAATCCTCTATGGGCAATTTGGCCTTTTCAAGATCAATGCCACGTTGGTGTATACCTGGGGAGTGATGGCGTTATTGGTACTGGGAGCCTGGTTGGCGACCCGGCGGTTATCGTCCACAGTCAGGCCGGGACGGTGGCAGAATTTTTTGGAGTCCCTGGTCAATGTGATCCGGGGGCAGATCCGTGATGTCACCCATCAGGCGCCGGATCGGCATTTGCC
>JALSQY010000058.1 GCA_026985035.1 Methylothermaceae bacterium | reverse complement strand
AAAATATTGCTTATGATGCATCTTTTCTGCAATGCGCAAGACAGTTGGGTTGTCCCTTATTGACGTTGGATCGCAAGATGAAACAGGTAGCTTTTAAATTAAATCTAAAAGTCATTGAGATATAGATGATAATTTTCACTTATTCAGTAGCCCGGCAAAACCTTGCCAAGCTCTTTGATATCGCAAAAAACGAGGAAGTGATTATCCCCCGGCGTGACGGCAGTAATTTTTCCCTCATGGCAAAAGAAATGGAAGAAAACACTTCGCCTTTTGAGGTTCCGGGTATCCAAACCAAGGCATCGACTCAATATATTTTGGATGCGGTCAGAGAATCGAGATCGGAGTGATATTTTGCGGTGCGTTTTTGGCTATCTCACCAATGAGATGATGACCCATGAGCCTACCCAGACGCGATAATGGCCGGCATAACTATGGAGAATATCGCCAGTGGCGGGAAGATACCCGCTATGAGCTGATTGATGGGGTAGCCTATGCCATGGCGCCTGCCCCCACCCGCTTGCACCAAGAGGTGCTGTTGGAACTTGCCCGTCAAGTGGCCAATGCTCTGGTGGACCATCCTTGCAAGGTTTTCATTGCCCCTTTCGATGTGCGCTTGCCGAAGGCGGACGAGGCGGACGATATGATCGAAACGGTGGTGCAGCCGGACCTTTCGGTGGTTTGCGATTCCGGCAAGCTCGATGAACGAGGTTGCCGGGGCGCGCCGGACTGGATTGTGGAAGTGTTGTCACCGGCTACCGCTGGCCATGACCACATCCTCAAGCGCGCCGTTTACGAACAGGCCGGCGTGCGCGAATACTGGCTGGTGCATCCGGTCGACCGGCTATTGACCGTTTACCGCCTGGAAAATAAGCGTTACAAGATGCCTGAAGTGCGTGAATTGCAGGGCCGGCAGTCAATCGGAGTACTCCCTGGGGTGGAAGTCGATTGGGAGCGGTTTACGGACCTGTGGGGCGGCGGATGAGCCTGGTTTATTACCAACACAGTGTCACATCATCGGCATCTCCGGCGGTACCGTCGCCG
>JALSQY010000057.1 GCA_026985035.1 Methylothermaceae bacterium | reverse complement strand
TCTTTGTCACGGTTTTTGCTTTGGCGACTTTTACAGACGATGCCTTGGCTTTTGCGGTGGATTGCCTGAATTTTCCAGCGGCTGGAGCAAGGGCGATTTGAACGCCGGCCGGTTTCCACAATTTGGTTGAAGGGAGTTTTTGGTCCAGGCGCCACGCGGCCTTGGCCGGCAGACGGACAAGGTAATTGCTGGTGGGTATGCGGCGGTATTTTCTCAGTTCCGGATTGAGCGATTTTAATTTGCCGACAGACAGTTTTGCCAATCGGGCCAGCTTCGTTACCGGCATGGGATTTCGAACCTGGGCGAAACGGTAGGATTGCTGTTGGGACACTGGAAATCCGAAGTGCTTCGGGTCCTTCAATATCAAGGCGGCCGCCAGGAATTCGGGGACATAACCCCGGGTTTCCCGGGGCAAAAAGCGCAAGACATGGCTATAGCCCCGCCGCCGGTTTTTCACCCCGCTTCTCCGCACGACCTTGGCGATGCGTCCTTCGCCGGCATTGTAGGCCGCCACGGCGAGCAAAACGGAGGTTTTCTGGAATTTGCGCTTGAGATATTTGAGATATTTTATGGCGGCGTCGGTGGCGCGGGCCGGATCGGTGCGGTGATCCACCTTGCGTCCCACCTTCAATCCGTAATGGCGGGCGCTGGCGGGCATGTATTGCCAGAGACCACGGGCGCCGGTGCGGCTGCGGGCATTGAAGCGGAACGCGCTTTCGGCCATGGGCAGGGCTTCAAAGGCAAGGGGTAATCCCGCCCGGGCCAGTTTGGCGCGGATCATGGGGCGGTAACGGTCTCCCCGCCGCAACGCAGCCAGGGTCTTGTCATATTGTCTGCCGGTGAAGGCCCGCAGATAGGCGGAAACGGTGCGGGTCAGGCGGTTCAGTTCCCGCCTTGACCACCTGGGTTCTCCCAGTTCCCGCAACAGGCGTTGCAGGCGGTGGCGAACATCGGTGGTGGAAATTGTTTTGCCGGAAGCGGTAACGATAGGTTTAGGCGTTTTGGCTTCAAGGGTAGCGGCGAAGCCAACGAGGAAAATAA
>JALSQY010000056.1 GCA_026985035.1 Methylothermaceae bacterium | reverse complement strand
TCTTTTTTGCGCAAGGCGGCCGCTATTATCATGGGGTTGCGCCGGACAGCCGTCTGTAGCACAGCACCCACGGGGGCCTGCGGGTTCTCGGACAGGGTGGTGGAAAGCTGGACTGCCAGCGATTCGGACAGGAGCTTGCGGACTTGCGCTGTGCCATGATCTTGTTCCGGCAGCAGGCCGAAAATTTCACTCATGAGCAAAATGCTGCTGGTCAGCATGACCAGGCCCAGACTCAATCGGGCGATATGGGAAAGACGGTGAATGGTCACGGTTGCTCCCTATGTGAATCTGGAGGAGAGGTTGGTTCGTTGTCAAACAAGGTTTCCACAGGACCGTCGTGTTTTTGGGATGCCGGTTCCGGGGTAGCAGGTTCTGAGCCGTTCGGATCGGACGCGCCAAGAATGGGCAGGGGGTCGACTTGCTTCCAAAAGGGGAGCGCCGACAAGAAGCCCGCTAACAAGGAATTGGGCCGCAAGGCCCAGTGGACGACGCCTGCGCTGAATGCCAGGGAGATTCCCGTGGCGGTTTGAACGCTGAGTTTCGATGCCTCGGCTTGCTTTTCGGCGTCTCGATCGAGATCCTGCCGTGTCTGATCCAGGTCATTCATGAATGCACTGTTTTCCGGTATATCCATAAACGCGATTGGGTTGACAGTGGTCTTGGGAACCCCGAAAGGAGAACCTTGGGGATGTCTGTTATCCATGGGTGGATGGTCGGCGGTAGGGTTGGGAGGGACCGGGGGTTTTCCGGAAAAGCGTTCGATATCGGCCAGGTTGGCGAAAAGAGAGTGGTTGATCGGTAACGGTTCGGGAAACCGGGTATTTGTGCCAGGCTGCAAAACAGGGGAGACGGGCGCGGTATCGCCAGCCTGTATGCTTTTATCCCCGGATTGGTTGGTGGCGGGCTCTTCGAGCTTACTTTCCAGCGCGGCAACTGGGCCGGTGCCTGGAGGGCCGGGAAGGGGGACTCCATCTTCCTTGGGCAATGGATTGATATTACCGGCAAGGGGCAGTGACAATTCATGAGCTGTGGGGTTTGCTTCGACAGCCGGTGGGGGAAAGTGGGTGCTTTCCGATCCCGGTGATAGCTTCCGGGCAAAATTCCATGCCTCCTGGGAAGTCGAGGGGTCGATGGTGGCAATCAGCGCCAGGGTGGGCGGCGGCGGAGTTTCGTCTGTCATATCGGTGATGTCAGACGGATTTCCTGGGTGAGGCGGGGAGACGGGTGGCGTCACTTCCTCAGGCGGAATAATAGGGGTTGGACCACCAGTGTTGCCGGGTTCATCAAGGGGGGTGCTAGGGGCCGGTTCGTCCGGTTCAGGCTTGGCTACCTCCCCGGGATCAGGGGTCACCGGGCCGGCCGGGGTGACCTTGAGCAAAAAAGTCTGGATGGTGGACAATTCGCCGTCGGAAACTTGCAGGGAAATGAGGTATTCGCCGCCAGCTTCGGGTTGACCGCGCAAGATTGCGCTGCCATCGCCTTGATCTTCCAGGTTCAGCCACGGTGGTAAACCGGTGGCGGTCCACGCCAGATGCTGGGAGTCATCCGGGTCGCTGGCGCGGACCTGATATTGATACACATCGGCTTCGGAGATTTCATCCATTGGGAGTGAGGTAATGGCTGGCTTTTCGTTGATATTCTTCACCGAGATCAACAGGGTTTGGGTGTCGCTGCCGCCGTCCGGATCGAGGGCCGTGATTGCCACCTGATAAACGCCATCGTGGTTCTCGTCACTTGGATTCTCATAATCGGGCGGCGCGGTAAACGACAATTGCCCGGTGGTGACATCGATCTGGAAAAGTCCATGATCCGCGCCTCCCGAAATAGTCAGGGTGGGCTTGTCGCCATCGGGATCGACGGCAACCACGGTTGTGACGCTGGTTTGGTTCTCGGGTATTGCCACGGCGGCAGTATTTTCGCCGCCACCGGAAGTAATCTCAGGCGGAATATTGGCAGAGCCGCCCCCGGAAGAGGTGCCGCCACCGCTGTTCACGGGAATCACTGGCGCGGCAGTCACTGCCTCGAGAGTACCGTGCCCGTCGGTGTATGTGAGGGTGACGGTGACCGGTTTTCCGATATCCCCGGGAGTGACCGTATAGGTTGAGCCGGTGGCGCCGGGTATATCCGCACCATCCCGTTGCCACTGATAATTGACAGCGCCCGGGAAGCCATCGTCATCGGCCAGGGTATGGCTGATTGCCAGTGTGTCCCCTGGGGCCGGATGGGGGTTGTCGATGAGGACCGAGCCGGTTGGCGCATCGTTGATGTTGGCGATGGCAGCGGTTGGATCGCTGATGAGGGTTTCCAGATTGCCATCCCCATCGGTATAACTGACCCGGACGCTGATTTGCGCGCCGACGTCGGCGTCTCCCAGGACATGGCTGGCGCTGGTCGCCCCTGAGATAACCGCGCCGTTTCGCAGCCACTGGTAATTGAACGGCCCCAGGCCATCGCCATCGCTGATGGCGGAGACATCCACCGTGAGTGTCTGGTCTTCGGTGGGGGTGCCGGTGATAGAGGGTAGTCCCAGGGGCAGGCTGTTGGTGTTGGAGACCGTGAGGGTGAAGGTTTGCGCCGCCGTCAGGGAACCGTCACTGACTTCCAGGGAGATATTGTGGCTGCCCACATCGCCATTGCCGGGTGTGCCTGACAAGGTGGCAGTGCCATCGCCGTGATCGGTCAAGGTGAGCCAGGCCGGCAAGTTGGTTGAAGTGAAAGTGAGGGTGGTTCCGGCATCGGGATCGCTGGTGACGATATCATACGTGTACAGACTGTTTTCCGTGGCGGCAACAATGGGCCGGGAGTCGAAAGCAGGGGCATCGTTCACGGGCGTCACGGTTAATGAAACCAGTACCGAATGCGATTGAGCACCGCTGTTGTCGCTTATCCTGTAAACAAAGTTGTCGCTGGTCGTTTCCGAGCCGTCATGGACATAGCCGACAGTGCCATCATTGTTGATAGACAAGGTTCCGTGACTGGGGTCGGTATCTATCACGATGCTTGCCAGATCGAGGCCATCGTCCGGGTCATAATCATTGTTCGCGATATCCAGCGTGGTGGTACTGCCTTCCGCGACTGAAAAGCTGTCCACCGTGGCCACGGGCGCATCATTGACCGGATTGACGGTAATATTGAAAGTCCCCGATGTGGCCGTGCCGAACCCGTCATCAACCGTGAATGTAAAACTGTCCGCCGTGGTCTCGCTGCCGTTATGGGCATAGACCAGACGGCCGTTGTCGATATCGTCCTGGGTAAATGTGTTGCTTGCGCTCAAAGGTGATCCGTCGAGTTTCAATGCGCCATTGGCTGGTACGGATGCAACGGTATAAATGATCTGAGCGGGTGATTGTTCCACATCGGACGTTGACAGCATCGTACTGCTAATTGTCGCGGTTGCTTCCTCATCGACCGTCATGCCTGCATTGGTATCGAGCGACTGCTCGTCATTGACTGGCGAGAGAGTAATATCGCGCGTTTGGACATTGCTGCTTGCAGTTCCGTCGTTGACAGTGAAAGTGGCGCTACGGGTCAGGGTAGAAGGATTGTCCGAAGTGTTGACATAGGCCACCGTGCGCAGCGCAGCCTGGTAATTGGCCAGGGTATCGGAACCCGACAGGCTCAGTGTGCCGGTGGCCGCGTCCCAATGGCCGGTAATGTTGGTGGTGTCGGTAAACGATAGCAAATCTTCGCCGCTCTGATAATTGCCGGCGATCTGGATAGTGGCCGATTCGATGTTGGTGTCATCGACATCGGTGACCGTAATCGCAGAAGAAACGATGGAAGCCGGATCATTTTCGGTATGGGTCAGGGGCGACCCCTCGATACCGGCGAGGGTTGGCGCATCGTTGACAGGGACAACGGTTAGGTTGACTGTCATGGTGTCGGAAAGAATGCTGCCTCCGGTATTGCCCTGGTCATTTACCTCGATGGTCAACGTATCGCTGCCGCTGTAATTGGGGGCAGGGGTATAGGCCAAGCCGTTCAAGGCGGCGTTGACCTCCTCGACCCGGCCAAAAAAAGAAACGTTATTGGTTCCATTGCCCGCCACGCCCGACAGGCCGCTCGTCGTTCCCAAGGAAAGAGAGCCACTGCTGGTGTTCAGCGTGACTTGAAGCGGGTCTCCCGGGCTGTCATCGGCGTCGATGTCCGCGATGGCAATGATGTTGCCCGTGGCAGGGCTGAAGGTCAGGGCCGTATCTTCAGTCACGGTTTGAAGTCCCAGGGGAGCTGCCAGGGTGGAAAAACTTTGGCTGCTGTTGACGGTTCCGAAAGTCGCGGGTTTGGCGTTATCCCAAGTAAAGACAGGGCCGGCGCCGGTGCGCTGAAGGGAATCTCCCACAGGCGTGGCGCTGGATTCCGAAACCCCGATATCGCTGCTCACAAGCCCCGCGGCCGGGCCGCTGGTGGCGGTGAATTGACCTTCGTAGCTGAGGAATTCGACTACTTTGCCGTTGTTGTCCACCAAGGCGATACCATCCGCCGCGCTGTCACCGTTCTGAATGCCGTTGGTGGCATAGTTGAAAACCAGGGTTCCGAAACCTTCGCCTTGGTCGGTAAAAGTCCCCGAAAGCGTTTTCGTATCATAAGCCAGGCCGTCGGCACCGTTGTAAAGCACCAGGCTCCAGCCAGAGATATCGGTCCCGTTCGGTCCTGCCAGCTCGATTGCCTCGCCGCTGTCTGTGCCGGTATTGTCGTAATGGATTTCGTTGATGAAAACGTGATTGGGATCATTGATCACCGGGCCGTCGTTGACTGGGTTGACGGTAATCGCCATGGTATCTGAATCGCTGGCGCCGTCACTGTCGGTGGAAACCATTGTCAACGTATCGCTGCCGTTGAAATCGGCGTGGCTGCGGTAGATCAAGGATGCGAGCGTATTGTTGATATCCGCGAGCAAACCAGAGAGAGTCAAGTCTGCCGAATCATTACCGCCGGCCGAAATGGAAGCCGCGCCGGCCAGGGTCACGTTCAACACGCCATTGGAGACCGAGAGCCGGACAGAAGACAAATTGTCATCCGCATCAGTTACCGAAACACCTGAAATGGACAGCGGAGTATCTTCATTGGCCGACTGGGCGGCCGG